>JBKHJK010000570.1:0-2710 GCA_046538215.1 Armatimonadota bacterium | reverse complement strand
GGTTACAGCCTCGAGTACGGCAGCGATGTCCGGTCTGTAGCGATCAGCGAGACGATCGGCGTGAGCGACGGCCCCGAGGGCGTGACGATGAATACCGGCCCGATGCGGTTCACGGTAAGCAGGGAAACCGCAACACTGGTGCGTGGCGTCTCCCTCGACTTGAATACTGACGGCGAATTCACGCCGGATGAAATTATCTCATCGGCTGATGGTGCCGCCCTGCCCGAAATGCGCAATCAGCAACTGGAGCGATGTTGCGTGAGAGCGGATGACGACTACCGGGTCACCGTGGAGCAGGCTGGCCCATTGCATGCCATCATCCGAGTCGATGGCTGGTTCACCGCAGCTTCCGGGGAGAGACTGCGCCAACACGTCGCACGCCTGCATGCCTATCGGGGGCACAGGTTCATTCACGTTGAGCATACTTTCGTTGTGGGCTACGACACGGAGCAGACGCAACTGCGGGGCATCATAATGCCCGTTCCCATAGAGTTCGGCGACCATGATATCAGGGCTGTCTTCGGCCTTGACGGCGGACGGGCCAGTAAGGCGGATATTGGCAGCTACCTCATCCAGGATGCCGCCGATCATTATTCAATACACAGCCCATCTCACGAGGTTGTTGCTGAAGGCGAACGGGCGGCAGGTTGGATGGACTGCTCGACCGACGACCGGGGCGTCACGGTGGGTATCCGTCACGTGTGGGAGGAGTATCCGAAAGAACTCAGCTGCGGCGGCTCCGAGGTTGTCGCTCATCTATGGCCGACTGATTGCCAAAAACCTCTGGACTTCGATGCCAGGGCCGTTCTCGGTCCCGAGCTTTACGCACAATGGGATAAGGTTTACTGGCGGAATTGGTACAAAGGTGGCCTCGATCAGTATGACCAGGCATTCGGGCTGGCGAAAAGCAATGACCTGATGATCGCATTCCATGCAGGAAGCCAATCGCAGGCCGACCTGTGCCACACACTCGATGAGCCGGTCATCGTATCGGCATCGCCCGAGTGGATGTGCAGCTCCGACGTGATGGGGCCGGTCCATCCTCGCGATCCCGACCGGTTCCCCGAGGACGAGGCGAAAATGGACCTCGGCTTTGATCGGTTTGAGTGGCTGCGGAAGCATCTGGGCAACTACGGGCTCATCGACTACGGCGATGTGAACTACAACCTGACTTTTGATGAAGAGCATGAAAGATGGCTGCCTTCCCCGTGGCGGCGCTTTGCTTCACGGTTCTACGGCCATCCGGTCATGCCGTGGGTGCAGTTTCTCAGAAGCGGTCGTCGCGAGCATCTGCAGTGGGGGATCGATAACGCCCGTCACGTGATGGATATTGACATGGCGCATTTGACCAATGAGAAGCTGGCCAAGCGCCGCGGCGGGCGATACGGCGGCAACGGCGGCATCCTTCACTACGCAGGCAACATGTACGACATCGGCTGCGATTCGCACGTGGATCATCTGCTGCTGTGCTATTACCTCACCGGCTATCGTCGTGCCCTGGATGTGCTGCAGGAAGAGGCCGATCACTACATGTGGCTCGATAGCCAGCCCGGTGGCGCAATGCACGTGTGGGCACACAGTATGACGGGCGGGGCGATGCGCACGATGATCGCACTCTATCGCGCCACGTGGGATGAGAAGTACCTGATTGTCGCTGAGCGGCTTGCGGAGCTGTGCTACGCCAATCAGGATGATGCAGGCGTCATCCGCCATGATGACGTCTATATGCTGCCGGGGCTGTTTACCTACTACCAGGCCACCGGCGACGAGCGCATGCGTGAGCTGATCCTGCACTGTATGGACTGCCAGGCGAAGCAGGGCCGCAATGAGAGTGATCCTCGCTCCTTCGGCTTTTACGGTTTGAGTATTGCTTACTTTCTCACCGGCGATCCCTCGTATCTTCGCTGGGCTGAGCGCTGGCGGCAGGAGTTCCTCAACGAAGTCCAGGATACAGATGATCCCCTCTGGCGCGGACAGCCGAAGGGTGAGTGGGACTATTGCTACCTCACTTTACATTTGCTCTACATGCCCTATTACCTGGAGGCGCTGTCCACACTCGATGAACCGGTGTCCCGGGCGAGCCGTGACAGGGCCTTGACCAATGGGCGGATGCTTCTCAATCGTGCCGATGAAAAACCCTTCAGCGTCGCCGCCGAATGGTTCTGCTACGACTCAGAGCACTGCATCGGCGTGACCCTGGACAGTCTTGACCGCTACATCAACAGATACCCGACCACAGCCCGGGTGGTGCTCCGTGGACCGTCGGGAGAGGTGATGGCATCCCGGCCGATCATGATCGAGCGGAGACAGCGTCGGGGGCGTATCGTGATCGACGCGCCACATGGGGACACGGGCGTCTACAGTCTCGGGGTTGAGAAGCCCGGCGGGCTACATTTCAAGCTGCGTCTGGCATCTACGGATCTGACCGGATGGGGTTACGCGACCGAGGGGGAATATCTGTCCTGTGCCGACACCTACTACTTTTACGTTCCTGATGACGCTGACGATTTTGAGGTATCGGTCAAATCGCTGGCACTTCGCCAGCCTGTGGAGTTCTCCGTCTTCAATCCTGCGGGTGAGCGAGAGTGGCAAAAAGAGATTAAGTTCGGTTCAGCACCGCAGGGAGACTATCTTACTTCGGCATTCACACCAACGCAACAGCAGCGGGGCAAGCTCTGGCGTATCTGCACATCGCCATCAGATTCCTCGG
>JBKHJK010000569.1:0-2716 GCA_046538215.1 Armatimonadota bacterium | reverse complement strand
CATGTGCATCATCGGCTCGGAAGGCAACGCGTGGATTGACCTGTTCCGCGAGCATATTGACGTATATCAAAATGACCAGCAGAGCTACACGTGGGCGTCGTACGGCTCCAACACGGATTACGGCCTGGTCGCGGAGTTCTGTGACTGTGTCGAAAGCGAACGCCCGGTGCCTATTACCGGCCATGACGGCCTGAAGGCGATGGAGGTCGCGCTGGCCGCCTACGAATCGGCCGAGGCGGGGGAGAAAGTCTCACTTCCACTTGAATAAAACAGACACCTTCGATGAAAGAGGAACGCAAATGAAGATCGGATACCTGTGCCGCTACTCGCCCGAGGAAATTGAGTTTGCCACCTCGGCCGGCTTTGAGTCGATCCAGCTTCTGATCTGGCCCGGCGACCCCCTGGACCCGACTGAGACAGACGAAGCGGAGATTCTGAAAGCCAAAGAGCAGTATGACGAGGCCGGCATCGAAATCTCGGCGCTTGGATGTTACATCAACCAGCTCGACCCGGACGAACAGCAGGCCAAGGAAAACCAGGACTACTTCCGGATGCTGTTTGACGTCGCCGAGCTGATGGATGTTGACTGCATCGGCGCCTTCGCGGGGCGGAACCCGGAGCTGGATATTCCCGACAACATCCCGCTGTTCAAAGAGGTCTGGACACCGACGGCGGCAATGGCGGAGGACCGGGGGCTGAAGATCGCCTTCGAGAACTGCCCGATGTTTCATTACTTCCCTTTCCGTGGCGTCAATATTGCCTATACCCCGCGTGCGTGGGACCCGATGTTTGAGGAGGTTCCCTCACCCGCACTCGGACTGGAATACGACCCGTCACATCTGATCTGTCTGCTAATGGATTATCTGCAGGTCATCTACGACTACGGCGACAGAATCCACCACGTTCACGCCAAGGACGCCGAAGTCGTGTGGCGGAATGTGAAAAAGTACGGGATTACCGAGCCGGGTGCGGTGCGCCACAGGACGCCCGGTATGGGTGACGCCGACTGGGCGAAGATCGTCTCGGCGCTGCTGGAGGTCGGCTATGAGGGCAACCTGGATATCGAGGGGCGGCACGACCCGATTTTCAAGGCGGCGCGCGAAAACGAAGGGCTCGTCATCAGCCTCCAGCATCTGCAGCAGTTTACCAAACCCGAGTGGATTCACAGCGAACAGGAGTGAGGTTTATGCCACAGTGGGAATATCGCGAAGTCCGGGATATGGAGGAAATCACGCGACTTGGAGCCGAGGGCTGGGAGGCCATCGCGCCCACCGGTGACGGAGCATTTTTGATGAAGCGGCCCCAACCGAGCCTTCGTGACCGGATGACCGACGAGAGCGTCGAAGCCTTCTTTGCTGCCGGTGGCGGGGAAATGGAAGCACCTGAGGGTGGCAGCGAGCTTCTCAACGCCGACCTCGCCTACATCCTCCGCTGCCTCGGTCACACCGACATGATTGTCATTTCGGATATGGGCTTTCCGATGCCAGACCTGCAGTACACTCTCGACCTGTCCGTGAAGGCCGGGGTGCCGACCGTCCCGGAAGTGCTGGAGGCGATCGGCACGGATTTTGATTTCAGCGAAATCATGGTCGCCGCCGAGGTGCACCGCGCCGTCCCGGAGCGCGTCGAAAAGCTGCAATCAATGTTCGAGAGTTGCGCCATTAAGGATTGCGAAAGCCACACAGAATTCAAGCACATGGCCGCTCTGTGTAAGGCCGGTATCCGGACCGGCGATCCCACGCCATTTGGCAATGTCATCCTGGTGTGCGGCTGATTCTGTCGTCTGCACAATACACTTTATCCCTCCAGACTGCGGCAATGGCGCAGAGGAGGGATTCGTGGTCGTTATACGCCATCAAATATGAGTGACATTGACTGTCTCAGACAACTCATCCGCCACCATCGCGAGGCGTATCTTTCGGGTGACGCCGGCTGGCCGTGGGAGCTTGTGATCCTCACAGCAGCAAGCCGCCGCCAGGCCGGGGGATACCGCGCGGCACTGCAACTCCGGCGAAACGAAGGCTTCCTGCCACCGGGCGCAGAGGTCCGCGTCATCCACGACCTCGATGAGCAGCGGATCGGTAGCGGCGGAGCGACCATGCAGGCGGCCGCCGAAGCCGTCACCCTTCTGGGTGCTGACGATATCGAAGAAGCTTTCTCCTCGAGCCGCGTGCTGGTGATGCACTGTGGCGGTGACAGCAAGCGCATCCCGCAGTATTCGGCCACCGGCAAGATATTTGCCACCTTTCCCGCCCGGCTTCCCTCAGGTCGCATCTCCACGCTCTTTGATGAATGGCTGATGGCTCTGTGCGGGTGGGCCGAACGGCTGCCGGTGGGCCTTCTCGCGGTGTCCGGCGATGTGCTTATCACCCTCGATCCCGACCAGCTTGACTTCACGCGCGCGGACCTCACCGGTGTTGCATGCCCCGCTCCCTGGCAGCAGGCGGTGCGTCACGGTGTGTATGTGACCGATCAGGATGGAGAGCTGACGCATTTTCTGCAAAAACCATCACCCGAAGCACTGCGGGCGGTGGATGGCATCGCCGATGACGGCACCGCGCTCATTGATACCGGCGTCATGGGGCTGTCCCCGCGTCTCGCCGCCGATTTCGCACGCATGGGCGGCGCTCGAAGTCGTGACAACGGCGTTGAAATAGCATCAAATACCGATGTGCTGCGTGATCCGAAAACTCGCGGCGTCGAAATAGACCTGTAC
>JBKHJK010000016.1:0-12691 GCA_046538215.1 Armatimonadota bacterium | reverse complement strand
AGTCTGGCCCCATCTTCACCACATAATCTCCCGCCGCACCCTGCCAGACGCTGTCTTCGTCGAGATGGTCGGCGATGGGATCGGTGAGGGTGAGATTGAACTCCACAGGCACACCGCATTTGAGTGTTGTGTGCTGCATGCACTGTGGCAGGTCGAGGATACGCATCTGCCACCATGCGGCGGCCCTGATGCCCATCTCCAGATTCCCGCCCTCGCGGACGCGCGTCTCGGCGACCGGTCGGCGGATGAGATCCTGGATCTGGATATCCCTCGGCTCGGCCATCTCGACGAGCCTCACCTGGTCGCCGAAGCTGTTGATGAGTGCCATGAGCTCCAGAAACTGCTCCCCGCTTTGATAGGTCATCCACCGGATCCGGTACGGCCCGCTGCCGATGCTTTTTGGCTCGACCCAGATGTGGTGGGTCAGATTGCCGTCATCGTCAAAATAGCCAAGACCGAAGGCGTTGTCGCTGGAGCCCATTCGCCCCCACGTGTGTTCAGCTGACTTGAGCACCACCCATCCGTGGGATCGCGGCTGATTGAGACGGGATGCGTGGATGGCCTCGTAATCGTCCAGAGACAGCCGCGTGGGAGGTTTCGGATCGACATCAATCTGCAACGTCGCCGGGTCAAACTTCACCCAAACCGAGTACGGCCCACTGCCGAAGCCCAACCGATCGTAGTAGCCCTGCTCGAACATCCCCAGTCCGGCCAGAAACGCTCCATCGGCGGCGCCCTCGGCCACCGCGTTTGCGGTCAACCGGCTCGCCAGCCGCTGCTTGCGGGCAACGCGGCTGGTGGTGACGCCACAGATGCAGTGAAAGCGCAGGTCGGCGTCAATATAGCGCATCGTCCCGGGAGCGGTGTGGACCATGCATTCGGGCGTGCCGTCGAGTTCTGCGACGTAGGCCGATCCGGCAGACCAGAAGCGCTGAACGCCCTCCTCGTCACCTTCGGATATCCACCCGATCTCCTTCCAGATTCGAGCACATGCCTCTGCGTCGGTCTCGGCGTTGAAGCGGCGGTAATTCATGAATCCATGTCTCTCAATCGTAGTGAATGCGGTCTTCATTTTCGGCGAGCAGTCGGTCGTTGTGTTCGTCGCCACCGGGCATATTTGCGCTCATATAGACCGGGGGAGTGATCCCGCGGTCCAGCAGCATCTGGATGGTCTCACAGACGATGGCGTTGACCACCGTGCAGCCCAGGACGGTCGAAAGCGGCCCGCTCTTTTGCTTGAAGCCCTCAAAACCGACTGCAGCATCGCCTTCGGGCGAGCAGTTATCAATGACGACATCGCAAAGGTCCATGAGCTTTTTGCCGCTGGGGTGCCTGCTTTCCACGGCGCTGCTGTATTCCACGGCGGTGACGCCGATTGTCTGGATGCCCATCTCCGCCGCCTCCATCGCCATTTCCACAACAACGTGATTGCGCCCGGAGGTGGAGGCAATAAGCAGCACATCATCCTTCTGCGCCGGGCTTTTGCGGACGAGCAGCCGCCCCAGATCCGGCACGCGCTCGATCTGCGAGGTCAGGGACATCGGGCGCACCGTCAGGTCCATGCCGTGGGGATAGATGGGGTTGACCAGCATCAGTCCGCCGGTTCGATAGCACATCTCCATCGGCAGGATGAACGAGTGGGTGGCTCCGAAGGCAAACAGCGTGTTGCCGGCTTCGATGGCGTCTGTGAACATCTTTGCGGCTGCGTGGATGTTTTGCAGTTCACCCTGCAGTTTCTGCAGACCGTGGCGTGCAGCCTGAAAATAGCTTTCCGCCGACATCACGGCACCTCTTCTCAATAGCCCTGCTGGTTGAATTGCTCCTGCTGCCTGATATTGTATTCCGATCCGCCGGGGCGGTTGCCACTCATGTAAAAGCTGGGCGTCAGGCCGCGCTCGAGTAGCTTCTCGGTGACCTGCGCGCAGATCATCCAGCACGTCATCGTCGTGGCGACACCAGAAATCGGGATGATTTTCTCCTCGAGTCCTTCCACCTGAAGTGAGGCGTCACCGAACGGTACGCAGTTGTCAATGACAATGTCGCAGACGTCCTTCAGGAGCTTCCCCGAGGAATGGATCGGCTCGATGTCGCGCGTGTAGTCCATGGCGGTGATGCCGATGACGGTGGCACCGATTTCACCTGCAGCGATCGCCAGCGAAATCGGGCGGACACTGCGGCCGGAAACGGAGCCGACGATGATGCAGTCCCCCGCTCGCATGTGGCTGACCTTCACCGCTGCACGGGCAATTTCCAGCCCTTCGTCAACCGACTCCTGTCGCGGGCGGGGGCGGTCAATACCCCTGATGCGGTCCTGGAGGCTGAAATCAAAGCTGAACCGCTGGGCGGCCACCATCCCCCCGGCCCTGTGGAGCAGATCCCCCTCATTGCCGTGTCCGAGGGGGCTGATATAGAAGTCACCCCCCGCAACCAGCGCATCAGTGATCGCACGGGCCGCCTCATCAACCGCCTCGGTCGAGCGCTCCTGCAGGTCGTCAATGAGTGTGTGTATCCGGTCGAGGTATTCATGCTGAAGCATTAGGGGTCCTCCTGTGGGCTGTCAGATGTTGCCACCGACGAGTGGGGAAACTGCGTCTGGGTCTGCAGTATCCGCTGGCGGATGCCATCCGTTATGTCAAGGCCCGTCACACGCATTGCCTCGAGTGCGGCTCCCACAACCATTCGAAACGGCGGCACCTCGGGAACCAGCGTCGCATCACGGGCAAGGATGTGCTCGGTGAGAATCCGCCAGTAGGCAGGCGAGCCCTGGATCACTCCGGCGATACCTATGAGCGGGTATCCCTTTCCGGTGATGTCCAGCCCGCTGCTGACAAGGGCGGCGATTTCGGCCAGCGACTCCGCGGCGTGGTGCAGTATTTCCCGGGCGATCCGATCGCCGTCCTGTGCGGCTTCGATAACGACAGGAGCGAGAGACGCGATCTGTCCACGCGTGATTTCGCCGAAGGTAATCGGTGCGCCCACCACTTCCATCATATCGTCTATGCCCAGGGCGGGTGGGATCGCCTCGGCGAGGGATGTCCGGTAATCCAGCCCCCACGACGATTTCAGAGCGGCACGGATGCCGCGCATGCCGATATCCCAGCCGCTGCCTTCATCACCGACAAATGGTCCCATGCCACCGCGCCGCAGTTCCCTTCCGTCTTCAGTGACGCCCATCGCCCATGACCCGGTGCCACAGTGCACGGCGAGGCCCCACGAGCGCCCGGCTGCGGCGAAGGCTGCATCCCATTCAAAGACCGGGACGTATTCGATGCGCGCTCCGGCCTCCGCAAGGACCCGCGCGGCGACCGTGCCGACCCATGTTGCCGCCAGCACCACATCTTCAATCTCGCGCCCGCCCACGGCACTCTCCACCGCCTCATACGCGGCCCTTTTCATGACAACCGGGCCGGTGTAGGCGGTCGCTCCCCCACGGCCCCAGCCATGCACGAGCCCGGTCTCATCAATCAATACGGCGTCGCATTTGGATCCGCCGCCATCTACACCAACAAAGTATCGCAGTCAGACCACCGGCCTTCAGTCTTTCTCAATGTGCCTATGCTATTCTTTTTCCCAGGCGGGCGTACCTTTGCAGGCCCCATGAAAAAACCCCGGCAGCGTCTGCCGGGGTGGAAGGTGCGGTAGGTGTTTTTTTTGATCAGTCGTTGCGGCGGAGGAAGGCCGGAATATCCAGGTCGTCCTCATCATAGGTCGGAGCTTCTTCGGAGAATGCCTCCCGCTCGCTGGAGGGCTGTGATGCGGCGGTCGGCTCGGGCTCTTCTTCAGATACGGTCTCACGCTCTTGCGCCTGTGAGGCGGCCTGGCGCTCGCGGTCTTCAGGTGAGAAGCCGGTCGCAAGGACGGTGACGCGGATTTCGTCTTCCATCTGGTCATCAATGACGGCCCCGAGCGTCAGATCGGCCTCTCCCTCTCCACCGGCGGCCTCCTGGATGATGTTGGAGACCTCGTGCACCTGTGAAAGCGACAGGTCGGGCCCGCCGGTGACATTCAGCAGAATCGCGGTGGCGCCCTCGATGTCGGTTTCCAGAAGCGGGCTGGCTATGGCGGCATTTGCTGCATCGGTAGCCCGGTCCTCACCGGACGATTCGCCAATCCCCATCATCGCCGTACCGGCGTCCTTCATAACGGTGTTGACATCGGCGAAGTCGAGGTTGATAAGGCCGGGGACCACGATAACTTCGCTGATCCCACGCACGCCCTGCTGCAGCGTCGTGTCGGCGATGGCGAAGGCTTCCTGCAGCGACAGCTCGCTTTCGGCGAGGCTGAGGAGATGGTCATTCGGAATAACGATGAGGGTATCAACGTTTTGTTTGAGCTTCTTGATGCCCTCTTCGGCTATCTGTGCGCGCTTTTTGCCCTCTACGGCAAAGGGGCGCGTGACCACTGCAACGGTGAGGGCTCCCATTTCTTTGGAAATCTGCGCGATAACAGGACTGGCACCCGTACCGGTGCCACCGCCCATTCCGGCGGTGATAAAGATCATATCGGCGCCGTCCAGAGCCATCATGATTTCCTGGTGGCTTTCCTCGGCGGCGGCTTCCCCGATTTCGGGATCGCCTCCGGTTCCGAGACCCCGGGTCAGTTGTTCGCCAATCTGCAGTTTCTTGTCGGCGGCGGATATGTCCAGCACCTGGGCGTCGGTGTTTATGGCGAGGTATTCGACCCCCATCAGTCCGGACTCAATCATGCGGTTGACCGCATTGGTTCCTCCACCACCCACACCGGCAACGCGGATCTTGGCGTATTCCTCCACGTTTGGCCGCAGCATATCAAAAAGCTCCTCCCTGGCACCCTTGCATCGAGTCGTCTCGCGATCAATAAAAGCATTATAGTATCTGACTGCTGTCCGGGCAAATCAAACCGGGCAGATGTGACCCCGCCACCTGCTGCTTTGGCACATTTCGCGCCTGTTCAGCTAATCTCCTGCGTCGTCCTGCTCTGTTTGTGGAGAAACAGCAACACGCACACGGGCCGGACGCAAGAGCCGGTCATGCAGCACATACCCCGGGCTGGTAACCTCAACAATCGTCATTTCGGGGAACTTATCTGTCTCCACACGCTCGACGGCCTCGTGGTAGTTCGGATCAAACTTTTCGCCCTCAGCGGAGATTTCCGATACCCCGTACCGTGCGGCAAGGTCCTCCAACTGCCGGTGGATCATCTGCACGCCCTGCAGGAGAGCGTCGGTGTCGGTCTCCTCCTGGTCCATGCTACAGAGGGCCTGGTCGAAGTTGTCGAGCACCTCGAGAAGATCGGTGAGGAGCTTTTCATTGGCAAACTTCATCTGCTCGGCACGGCGTTCGTTCACCCGCCGCCGGAAGTTCTGCAGGTCCGCCGCCGCTCGCAGGCGCTTTTCGTGTTCATCTTCAAATTTTTTCTGCCAGTCCGTTTCCTCCGTCTCAGGCGCTTCATCCCTTTGTTGTTCTTCATTCTCTGCGTTTTCCTGCTCATCGGCGCCCTGGGCCTTCGCCTGTTCAGCTCCTTCAAAACCCCGATCGTCGCCGTTATCGTCTTCGACATTGACTCGAACGCCATCTTTTTCACGGTCAGTCATAAATGTGTCAACTCCTGTATATGCTGAAAGGGTGCCAGAAGAGATGGCACCAATCTGTTTTCACAAAACCGGTCTTTGTGTACCCATCCATGCTATTTGATATTTCTCATTCATACAAGCGTGTCGTCCGCAGGATCCTCGCGGCGACCTGCGCGGCGGCGTCAATGGCGGCTATGGTGACTGAGGCGGCGTCGAAAATGTTCAGTTGGGCCATATCAACAATCTCACCGATGGCCGGATTAATGCCCACCGCCCCGGTCTGGGCCGCCGAGGTGGTCGCATCAACAGCCACCTCCGGCTCATATCCTGCATTTCGCCCAATCGCCACAGCCGGGGCCGAGAGAGCCTCGGCCATGCACGTGATGCCGGGGGTGTCAGCAGTGGCATCCTCACGCAGCTTTTGAAGCTCGGGAATTGCCCTCAGCGCAGCGGCTCCACCACCCGGACAGATGCCATCACGCAACGCTGCCTGGATGCTGGCTGCACAGGTCCGTGCCAGCAGCCGCCTCTCGTCAACCACCGCCCCGGTGGGCCCGCCGATCAGCGCTGTCGCCGTCTGCTCACCGTTACGAATCTCGATGTGAATGGTCTCGCTGGCCGGGTCTGCTGTAATACGGTTGTGGCGACCGATCACTGCTCGCAGCTCACTCAGGCTCTTTTGCAGGCCCCTGCGGCCGATCGGGGCCGTGCCCAGCAATCGCGCAATTCGCCAGAGCTCTTCAGGCCGCACATTTGCGGCTGCGAAAACTCCGGCGTCGGTCAACATCTGGGCGGCTTTGCCGCACATATCCCCGGTGATCAGCACGGCGTTGACACCCAGATGAATCAGCTTGCGAACGTTTTCCTCGAACTGCTCCTGCAGGTGCTGGTACCGCTCGAAACCGGCCTCCGTATGAAGCAGCCTTTCGGGGACCGCTTCGACATCCAGCGCATCGTCAATCAACAGGAGCTCGGCGTCGTGCACGCTCTGAGGCATATTGGGGCTGAAGCGCTGTCCGGCGATCATCAGCCCTTTGACCATGCGGTCTGAGACGTCGGGGGATGCTGTGATATGCTCGGCCAGCGAGAAGGCTTCGTCATTGATAATCCGGTCCGCGCGCATGGCCCGAGCGGTGGACACGACCAGGTCGGCGATAGTCTCATCGCCGCGAGCCGCGGTCACGGCGACACGATCCAGTAAAGGATCCTCCAGGTCCTGCAGCGACTTCCGGTGCGATCGGATCGCATCCGTGGCTGCTGCCGCCGCCATGTGAAGCTCCCGCGCCAGCTGTGCAGGGTTTGCGCCAGCCTGCAGGGATGCGCTTCCGGTCTCGACCAGCGCGGCGGCCAAAAGAAGCGCCGTCTTTACGCCATCTCCCATCCGCCGGGTCTGTGATTGGGCGAGTTGCTTTAACATGTGTGCCGCCGGATGGGAGATCGGGTGTCGGCGGGCGATTGTCGCGCCGTCTGCGGTCATGCACGGCGGTGACCCGAACATGCAGCCGGTACCGCAGGGACCGATTGCGTCGGCCATGACACCGCCGAGTTCCATTGCCGCAGTCACGATGGATGCAGGAGTGCCCCGCTCATCGTCATCTGGTGAGCCTGCGCCGTGGAGTTCATTCATGAGTGGGCAGCTTCCTGCAGCGTCATTGATAAACCTTTCGTATGCACATCAGGCCGTGGCACGAGCGCGATTGCCACGGCCGGGTTAACACATTCGGCTCAACCGCTGTAGTCACCCGGATTGATCTGCACCTGTCGTAAGGCTTACGGTGAGCTGCCTGGCGATAAAGCCGACCACCGGCATCGTGTGAGCGTAATTCATCGAAAGTGGCCCCAGGACCCCCAGTGTCCCCACCTCGCCTGTGCGGGAGCGGTACGCGCGAGCCACGAGGCTGCAATTCTTCATGGCCTCGACTCTATTCTCGCGGCCAATTGCAACCGTCACTTCGTCGGCCGACATCGCCGGTATCAGGGCCTCTCGGAGCAGAGCAGATTGGTCCAGAATCTCGATGACGTCACGGAGGGCGCCGTGGGTTGGAAATTCGGGTTCTCCCAGAACGTAGCTGGTCCCCTCGACGAAGATGTCACGGTCCTCTTCCACGTCAACGGCGCGGCGCAGAGCCGTGATGAGCTTCTCGGGGACGTCCAGTTCTCCAACCGAGGCACGCAGATCGGTAATCGTCAATGTCGCCAGCTCACTGATAGGCCTGCCCGAATACAGCTTCTTTAAGGCCCGCGACAGCGCGGTAATCTCATCAGCCGTCAGGGATGTGGGGCTGTGAAGAAGCTTCTTGAACTGCTTGCCGTTGCCAGTCTCGTACCTGAGCATCACGTTATTGGCGCTGACGGGCGTGACAGATATGCTTTCAAATGTTCCTTCAGCGCGTGTGGGCGTCATCAGTATGCCCGGGTGGCCGGTCATGTCCGCGAGGTTGCGGGAGGTCGCGCGCAGCAGCATCCGCGGGTGGTGACCGAGTCGGCGGCAGGCGCCCTCGAACATCCGGACCTCTTCCGACCCCTGCGCGAGCTTTCTGGGCTCTATCCGGTTCACGTACAGGCGATAGGCGTTCGGTTTCGGCACGCGCCCGGCGGAGGTGTGAGGTTGATAGAGATAATCGGTTTCCTCCAGGAAGGCCATCTCGTTGCGGATGGTGGCGCTGCTGACTTCGAAATTATATTCTTCCTTGAGTTGCTGGGAGCCAACGGGCGCCTTCGTGGCGATATGCTGCTCCACGACGGCCATCAAAATGTTTCTCTGCCTCGTTGAAAGCGGAGGCCCCAGATTCTGAGACATATCGTTCCGCCCCCGAGACGTAAAAAATGATACATTGCTTACCCTTTTTAGCAGATTAAAGCATAGCATCAAACCGGACCAATGTCAAACAGCGCGGCCGGGCCAAAATAGCCATAAACCCCCTGAATTGGGCAATAGCGCGGATTTGAGCGCTCCGGAAGACAGCTGCTGCAGCATCTGTACCACCTCCAGACAGCCCGGCCGCACACACACCCAAAAGCATTTCATGCAGGCATCACGATCAGTGCACAAAGGGCACGGCTGTCGTTTTGCCCAAATACCCCGCATACACAGGACATTTCTACTTTGCTACACCCGGACATTATCACTTTGCCGCGACACACGTGCCACGACACCGTTGACACGTACTGGTTTTTATGCTAACCTAACAGTCCGTATGCTTCCTGTGCGAGCAGGGAGCGATTTGTTTTGACTACTACGCAGAGTGAGATGGCCGGTAAACACTGTGGTCTGCGTAAAAGCAGACGGGCGTTGTGGTGACCGGGCGCAAGTCATACGCACGAAAGGGACAGTCAATTCCATGCGAAAACCCTCCAAAGAGGTAGAGGTTGATACAGAGAATCTTGAAGAGCGGGTGGTGCGAATCGATCGCACCCGCAAGACGGTCAAAGGTGGCCGGATTTCATCAGTCCGCGTTGTTGGAGCCGTGGGAGACAAGCGCGGAAATGTCGGTGTCGGTGTCGGCAAGGCACGCGAGATCCCCGAAGCCATCGAAAAGGCCATCGCACGCGCCAAAAAGCAGATGATCCATATCCCACTGGACGGCTACACCATTCCCCACAGAAACAAGGCCAAGGTGGGCGGTGCAGTCATCATGCTCCGGCCTGCTTCCCGGGGAACCGGCATCGTCGCAGGTGGAGCGACGCGCCAGATCCTCGAAGTCAGTGGCATCCGCGATATTCTCACCAAGTCGCTGGGCAGTGGAAACGTTTTCAACCGCGCTATGGCGTGTTTCAAAGCGCTGAAAACGCTCTACGACCCCAGCCGCATTGCCGAACAGCGGGGCAAAAGCGTTAAAGAGATGGTTGGACGCGAAATCGAAGACCCGTATCTGAAAGAACAGGAAGAAGCTGAAAAACGAGAGGCCGAACAGGCACGAGTGGACGAAGAAGAACTCGTCGCGGCCCTCAAAGGCGAAGAGGCTGAAGAAGAAGCTGAAGCCGAAGAGACCGAAGAAGCTCCAGAGACTGAAGAAACCGAAGAGACCGTGGCAGCCGACGAGGACACCGCTGCCGATGAATCACAGGCAGAGGAAGTAGAAGAAGTCGGGCTTGAAGGACTTGCTGAACTGTTTGCAGCCGAAGACGTCGGAGCAGATGAAGAAGCCGACGAAGAATGGGAAGACAACTAAGGCGGACATACAATAGTGACGTCCCGCGATAACGGGCTCACGGCGTGATGCTGTGGGCCCTTTTTATTTGGATCAGTTTTCTTGCGACGAATTGACACAGAAACAGGCCGCACACGACAGCCTTTGCCGCCCCAGACGCGGATACGAACAGTGCGTGAGACCTTCCAATGCCCGAGCTGACACGCAGGCTCACCGAAGTGTCATTCCGCAACGGCGGCGATCTGATTGCAGCAGGCAAGGTGAACCCGGGCGCCGGGGAGAATGTGCAGATGGTGATAAACCAGACAGCGAGATGAAGGTATGGGCCGTTTTCACCTGCTGACAGTCGCGCTGTTTCTGTTGTTTGCCCTGGCTGCAAATTGTGACACACAGAAGGGATTGCTGAGTACCATGCTGGATGTTCCCTACATGCCCGATGCGCACGAGCTTCAGACGATTGACGTATTCCTGCCGGAGGAGCCCAATGGCGCGTGTATCTTCTTCATTCACGGCGGCGGCTGGCGGACGGGTGACAAGGAGTCGTGGCACCCGGTCGCCCGGCATTTTGCGCAGAAGGGATATGTCTGCAGCTCCTGCAATTACCGGCTGCGGCCGGAGTTTCACCTTCCACACATGCTGCAGGATGTGCGGACGGCGATGTCGTGGATGAAGGAGCGAGCCGACGAGTTTGGCTTCGATCCGGATCGCGTCGTCGCGTACGGCTCCTCGGCTGGAGGGCACCTGGTGGGGATGCTGGCGACCATCGCCCCCGAAAGCGACCTGGGGATGACTCCGCAGGTATCAATCCGCGACACCCGGCCAAACGCCGCGGTGTGCATGTGTCCGGTGATGTCTCTTGAGCGGTACAGGCCGGAGATCGTCCCGGATATCGTCGGTGAAGAATGGTTCGCCGACAAAGCCCGTCTCCCACAGGCCTCGCCCGAAGCGCGCATCACCGGTGATGAGCCTCCCTTCGTGGTTGTCGTCGGTACTGAGGATGTGACCACACCGCTTTCAGAGCAGCAGCGGTTCAAGCAGGCGGTGGAGGAAAAGGGCGGCTCGTGCGAGCTGGCCATCATTGACGACGCCGTGCACGGGGCCTTTTACGGCATCACCTCCGACGTCCAGAAGGCGGCTTTGCCACACGTGGAGGCGTTTGTGGATAGAACCCTGCAGCCCGGCGAGTAAGGGGAGCCATGCGCGAATATTTCGGTTGTTTCGCCCCGGCCGCTATTCCCGACGTGGATCGGCGACGACGAAGCTGCCGCTGAAGTTATCAATTTTGCGGATCGGCGCATCCGGCAGATGCGCGGCGACGACCTCACCGACAAAGATAGCGTGATCACCGGTCGGAAACTCATCCACCACCCGGCATTCCAGGTTCGCTGCCGCGCCCTCCAGCAGCGGCACGTCAGTGGCGACACCGTCGCAGTGAGGAATGTCAAATTCAGCGAACTTATCCACCTCGTCGCCGTGGCAGGAGCCCGTCTGCTCGACGATCTGTCCCTGTCCCTCGCCCGGCCACGCCCACACGTATTCGCCACGGTCTTTGATGCACCGGTAGGTGCAGCGGTCGTAATGGATGGCGACGGCGACGAGCTTCGGGTCGGTCGAACACTGCATATTCCAGCCGGCGGGCATGATATCGGCGCGCCCCTGTTCATCCCGGCTGATCACCATGACGATGGTGACGGGAAAACGCGCCTCGAATGCCTCCGCTATTTCGACCTGTCGCATCGTGTATCACTCCCGGAAATCTGAGATCTGGCGTTTTTGCGGTGCTGTCCGCTTTGCTCTGCACAAACACGCCAGTCGAACGCAAGCGGAGTTTGGTCGTCCCCGTGCTGTTACTGATCGGCTATTCCGCCTGCAGCCACAGGACGGTATCCTGCTCAAATGGGGGAACCGGCACGGTCAATTGACCGTCTGCTGCTGGCCTCACTGCCCGATGTGTAAATGTCCCGGTCTTCGGATCATACCATCGCGGGCGGTATCGGCCGGCGGGTACGCGCACCGTCAGCCGCTCCACGCGCTCGCCCAGCAGGTAAACAACATAGACGTGCCCCGGGTCTGCCATGGTCATCGCGTAGGTATCTGCCGAGTTTACCTCCACGCACTCATCGGCCGGGCTCAGACGCCAAAAAGTGATACGATCAATAAAGCGGCGGAGATAGCGGCCACCCTCCATGATAGGATCCGGCGGGAGCTGTGCGGTCCTCTCTTTGGAGGCCGGCCAGTGTGGCCGGGGATGATAACCCGGTCCCTTCAGATGAGCGAAATCGTAGAAGTTGGTATGTCCACAGGCGGTGAAATCCGCCCAGAACATCTTGCGCACGAAGTTCGGATCATCGGTGCTTCCGTGCGCATACAGGAAAAACTCGTTGTGGGTGACAGGCTTTCCCGCCCGGTAGGCCAGCAGTGCGTCATGGTGAGCCTTTACATCGGCATCGGTGGCGTATCGTCCTCCGCCCATTGCCCTGCCCCGGTGTTTTACAACGATACCATTGGGGCCTGAGATGGGGTTGAACTCAGAAGCCTGTTCCCCGGCCGATACCAGTGCGGATGGATCGCGGCTGTGGATGAAATCTACGAAGTGGCTGACCCACGCCGAACCCCCGCCCTCATTGCATATTTCATAAATCACGTTGCCGAAATCGTCGGTCTCGCTGACGACCTTTGTCACAAACTCTTCCTGTATCTGCAGCAGTTGTGGATTCCGCAGCGCCCGGTCGGATTCTGACACTCCGTGCCGGAGATTCAGGTCATGGACATTATTGGCATCATTGTACAGACAGCCATCCCAGTTTCCCGGGCCGGTTGATTCGAAAAGCGTCAGTTCTACATAAATGCCCAGGTCCGCAGCCGATTGCAGAAATGGGCGAATGCGTTCGCGAAAATAGGGGTTGTTGAATCGGGTGAGGTCGAAACGCGGCCTGCCGTCAATGGCAGTGCCGGGACCGGTGCGCAAAAATGCCCAGTCAGGGTTTGA
>JBKHJK010000568.1:0-2727 GCA_046538215.1 Armatimonadota bacterium | reverse complement strand
TCGCGGCGCTTCCAGCGGGAGGGGGCTGCGGTGAAAACCTGAAGCGTCTGGCACCGGCGGCGCAGGGCGCGAACAACCGTCTGCTGGAGGCCACCGGCAACCGACACATGAAAGCCCAATCGCATGTAAGATTCCTGTTCGTGCGAGGTGTTTGAGCAGGTGTTCAACCTTCAAACATTCAACGTCAGGCTGTGCAGGGCGGCTCCTTGAAAAACAACCAGAGCGCACGCACAAAAACGCCCGGCATACACCGAGCTTTTTGTGTCTATCCACTTATTTGGGCGCCGAATGTGGGGGTAAGAAAGTCTTTACCACAGATCCGCGTAGCTGGTGTCCTCTTCTTCACTGACGATGACGACGTTTTCAGCGCGGGGGCCTTTTTCGTCCTGTTCAACTTCAAATTCGACCTCGGCACCTTCGGTGAGCGTTCGGTAGCCTTCACCGACAATTGCGCTGTAATGAACAAATACGTCGTCATCTTGTTCCCGTTCAATAAAGCCGTATCCCTTTGAATCGTTGAACCATTTGACTGTACCAAGTGCCATACAACTACTACTCCTTGTACCGATTTTCACCGGCTGCTTTTGTGCAGTCCTCAACCAGCAGCCATGCCACTGAATGCTACTTCTGGAAAAGCACAACAGCCCGGCGGACGCCTGCAAATGCATCCACATGTGGTACAGGTAGGATACATGAATCTCCGACGCAGTGCAAGGCGCCCCGGCGGCCGCTATTCAAAGGGTTTGAGTGTGATCATCGGGTTCACGACATCGGCCATCGCAGTTGCTGCAAAGCACAGAAAGCGCTTTTGGGTGTTGTTCAAATTCTGCCGTTGTGTGAGTATGTTCATGGCGCTAGTTGAACCGTCGCAGCACAGTGCGTTGAGCCAGCGCCCGAAGGCGGCCTGCATGCCGGGATCGTCGTTGACCTCCTCGAGCCACCAGGTGATGATGTCCAGGTCGAGCACGGCCCGTCCGCCACCACCGAGCCATCCCCTGTCCTCGGGTCGTGTGACCCGCTCAACAAAACCAGTTTGCAGGTCCTGTTCGATGGCCTCCTGCAGCTGCTGGTCGGCGATGTAGTGGTGTGCCCACATGGCGCTTTCGGCCCCGGCGCCGCTGTAGCTGGTGTAATTCTCCAGCAGCCAGCGCGTATCCTCCACCGCCATCTGGTGGTCCTCCGGAGTGCCGGTGATCTCGGCGTAGGCTGCGGTGGCAGCCAGCGAGCACCCGATGACAAAGCCGAAGCTCTTATCCGAACGGAAGGGCACTTCGGTGCGTTCGTCTCCACCCTCCTGGCTGAAGCGCTTGTGGAAGACCCATCCCACCGCGATACCGCCGTCATCCAGGCGGAAGCTCTCACGGTAGTCGAAATACGCATGCAGGGAGTCGATGAACTTCTGCCGGGTTTCACCGCTGGTGTAGCTGACCAGCCGGGCCATGGCGATGGCGATCTCTCCACCATCGGCCACATAGCAGGCCTCACCCTTTGAGCCGATGCCGTAGCCCATACGGTAGCCGCCGTCCTCACGCTGGCGTTCAATCATGTGCATCCCCCAGCGGATGGCCGCATCGCGGTATTCTTCGTTCCCGGTCACCTCATACGCCCCCAAAAGCCCCCGGGCGGCGCGGTTATACTGGAAGGACGTGCCGGAGAAAGTGCCATCGGACGCCTGCGTCTCAACAAACCAGTCGCACAGGCTCAACAGGCAGCGCCGTGCATCCACTTCAATGGTCTCCCGGTCGAGCACGGCCTCGTCCTGTTCCAGCGTGACCTCCACACGGTACTGCCGGAGCGTGGGATCGAAGCCCGGAAGCCCGATGGTCATTTCGCGCGTGGTGACGGTCTGCGTTTCGCTGCAGATAGTCTGATCGTTTGCGTATGCGACGGCGTTCACGGAGATATTCTGCAGGTCGTCAAGCTGCCCCCACAGCTTCACATGGAGGTTGGTGACAGGTTTTTCATCATCCGTGGCGAACTCCATCTCTGCGCTTTGCAGGGCCAGTTGTCCGGTCGAAAGCGCGGCCGCCCGCTCCAACACCGCCCCCATGGCCTCCGGAGCCTGTTCGACGAGGTCGGCGTTATTGATCCCAAACATGGCCCGGACGCCGGACTGCGCGCGTCCCGCCTGCAAATAGACAGCGCCGGGCGATGCGAGCTTCTTGGCATCCTCTCCGTAGGTGTTCAGGACCGGTATCAGCCGGCCGATACGGGGGCCGCCAAGGTCCAGGTCGTTCCCTGCCGGGGCACTGATTGGTGCGTCCGGGACATAACCGGAAAAGTCACCTGTCAGAGTGACAGGCGTGGCTGACGGCGGCCAGACACACTCCAGAGAAACACCGCCCGAGAACTGCTGCTCGGGGACGAAGATCTGCAGCATGTTGGCCTCTGAAAAGGGCTCTGATGCGTGTGTTCCAAAGGCGGCTTCCGTCAGGTCGGTCTTCGGCGAGGGCCGCATGGGCAGGACTGTCGCACCGGTCGCTGCCTGCTGTCGCCACTGTATGCCATCGAGCCAGACATTGTGTTCTTCCGCTCCCACCATGCCCTGGGTGGCACCGAACCACAGGCCGGCGACGTTTTCGCTCTGCAGATAATCGCCGGGACCACCGCGGCCTTCAGTCGCGTAGGAAAGAAAGTCCCGCACCGGTACCTCGTACCACCGCCACTGCTTCGAAAGACTCACGACCTGTTTCCACCGCGACCCGTCCGCCCCGCGCAGCTCCAGGG
>JBKHJK010000015.1:0-12802 GCA_046538215.1 Armatimonadota bacterium | reverse complement strand
ATATGATAGAGGACAGGGATCAAAAACACATCCAGCCCGGCAGACGCACAGCGGTCGGAGAGCTTTTGGGCCGTCGGGAGAATCTCTGTGTAAATGATGACCGTGGATGGCATTGGGCGCCTCCGTTTGTGAAATAGTGTATATCTGGATTTCCAGCCGGACCGGTGCTTTCCCTTCCGTAACGGACTGTCTTCCCGTTCGCTTTGTTCGCCCTGCTTTTGGCGCTGGTGTACGAAGACGTTCGCCGGGCCGCGAGCACGGCGATCGCAGCAGGACGCATCTGAAGCCACAGCATCCGCCCGCACTCGCTGCTTCAGATGCTGTTGACTTGACACACTGCAGTCCATCTATCATAGTTACTATTGCCGCCAATTCAATGCTTTTTGCGGCTGGCGGAGTGGTGCCGAGCACCAACTCAAAAGCAGGAGGGCCCCATGAATAAGGATCGGAAGTCACCAGGACGCCGCAAGCCCGTTTCTGAGTATATCAGCGGTGCCGGGGACCAGAAGGCCTCCGAGAGTGGGACCAACAAGGTGGCCCCAGCACCCAAACAACCGCACCGTGGACTCGCCGTCGCCATTGGGATCCCTGCAGCCGTTGCCATACTCGGCATCATCGCCGTCGTTATCTGGTTCGGAGCCACAGGGCAATCAAACGACGTCTCGCCACAGGTTCCCCAGGGCGTGCAGAATGCACAGGCCGCCCCGGCCACATCGCAGACACAATCGCCTACACCCGCACAGGCCCCAGAGTCGTCCGGCCAGACACAGTCCGCACAGCAGGCCTCCGAGACGCCCCCACAGTCCCGATCCGGCACAGGCTCCTCATCGCAGCCATCGTCCCCTGCCCCTACCGCCTCCTCTAATACCATGCCCTCCGGTTCGTGGCCGCAGTTTCGTGGCCCCAATCTCAATGCGAAGATATCGGTCAATGCCTCACTGTCCACCGACTGGCAGAACAATCCACCTAAAAAGCTGTGGTCGGTGAAGCTTGGCGAGGGGTACGCAGGACCGGCCGTGCGTGATGGGAAGGTCTATGTGCTGGATTATGACCAGAACCAGCGCGCGGACGTGCTGCGGTGCTTCTCGCTGGCAAACGGCAATAAGCTGTGGTCGCAGTCGTATTCTGTGATGATCAAGCGCAATCACGGCTTCTCCCGCACCGTCCCGACGCTTTCGGGCAAATATGTGGTGACACTGGGGCCGAAATGTGACGTCATGTGTGCCGACGCCAACAGCGGCGAGGTCTATTGGACGATGGATCTGGTCGAAAAATACAAGTCCAAGGTCCCGAGCTGGTATGCCGGGCAGTGCCCGCTGGTTGAGGGCAACCAGGTTATCCTCGCCCCCGGCGGGACGAAGATGATGGTTGCCGTGGACATTGCCTCCGGAAACGTCATCTGGGAGGCCCCCAACCCGATGGGCTGGGATATGACCCACTGCTCAATCCGGCCCATGACGATCAACGGCCAAAAGATGTATGTGTATCCTGCCAGCGGCGGCGTCGTGGGTGTTGCACCGGGGGGAGAAATCCTGTGGCAGACGAATAAGTGGCGGGTCAGCACAGCCAATATCCCGACACCAGTGCCTGTGTCCGATGGGCGAATCTTCCTGTGTGGTGGATATAATGCCGGGAGCATGATGATGAAGCTGACGGGCTCCGGGAGCAATATGAGCCCGCAGGTTGACTGGACGGTTGACGCCCGCACTTTCGGCTCGCACCAGCACACGCCCATCCTGTACAAGGACCATCTCTACGGTGTGCTGCAAAGCAAGGAACTGGCCTGCCTCGACCTGCAGGGCAACCAGAAATGGACCAGCGGCCGGACCAACCGCTTCGGCCTGGGGCCCTATATCATGGCAAACGATTACATGTACGTCCTGGCCGAGAGCGGCAAACTGGTGCTGCTCAACCCCACGCCACAGGGCTACGACGAAATCACCAGTGCGAAGGTCCTCGATGCCCCCGGTGCACAGGCCTGGGGGCCCCTGGCGATGGTCGAGGGGATTTTGCTCGCACGAGACCTGGAAACAATGGTCTGCCTGGACGTGAGAGCACAATGACGAATGTGACAAATTGTTGGTGCAGGAGCCTCTGGGCACTTTTCGCCGCCGCATGTGCGATGCTTCTCGTATGCGGCTGCAGTCGGCAGGCCGGGGTTGATACCAATACCCTGACGAACGAGGCGCTGCAGAAGCAGGAGGAGGCCATCGAATCACTGCGACATGTGGAGTCGAAGCTGATCGGCTACACCGAGACCGCGACGATACAAACGGGCTTTGAAGAGGCTGCAGGGATTGCGGTCGGGCCGAACGGAACGGTGTTTTGTGTGGGTGACAGGGCACTGCACCGGCTTTGCGCGGAAGACGGTCCGGTCCAGATGGCGTCACTGGCAGGTTCTCCCACGTGCGTTTCAACAGGGCCCGACGGCTCCATCTATATTGGCTACAGGGATCATATCGAGGTATTTGACCCACAGGGCGCCCAAAAAGCAGGCTGGTCCGGCCTTGGCGAGAGGGCCTACGTCACCTGCATCGCCGCGGATACGGAGAATGTGTATATTGCAGACGCCGGGAACCGAGCTATTTACCGCTACGACCTGTCCGGCCAGAAGCAGGCGGAAATAAAGAAAGGCCAGCCGGAGGGATTTATCGGTTTCGTCATTCCCAGCCCGCATCTGGATGTATTCATCCATGAGGACACGCTGGTGGCCACAAATCCGGGACGTCACCAGGTCGTCACCTTTAAGGACGGAGAAGTCATCGCGGCCTGGGGGGAGTTCAAGCAAACCATCGGCGGCTTCTGCGGCTGCTGCAACCCTGTTGATATTGCCATTTTAAACGATGGGCGCATCGTTACCGCCGAAAAGGGCCTTCCACGAGTCAAGGTCTATTCGAGAGAAGGCGAGTTTGAGACCGTGGTCGCCTCCCCGGATGCGCTATCATCGAAGGCCGTCGGTCTCGACCTGGCGGTGGATGGTGAGACAATTCTGGGGCTGGACAGGCCGGCGAACCTGGTGCGCGTTTTTGATCCCAAAGCCGGTACGGAGGAGAGCGATGAGTGACGGTCGGAAGATAACGCGGCGGGAGTTTCTCCGGCAGATGGGGCGATATGCCCTGGCCCTGTTTCTGGGGGGTGGCGCCACATATCTGGTGACGAAAGATGACGAAAAATGTATCAATAACAGCATGTGTCGCGGCTGCGGGCGGCTTCGCACCTGTCACCTCCCCGCCGCGGTCTCAACGAGGCAGGCGGTAGAGCAGGAGAAGGCTGATGTCTGAGGATCCTGAAGACACCACAATGGACCGGCGCGGCTTTTTGAGCACGCTTTTGCGCGGGCTCGGAGCCATCGCTGCTGCAGGGCTGTTCGGCTGGCTGGCCGGGCGTGGTGAAGCCAAAGAAACGGTCTGGCAGATAGACCCGGAAAAGTGCATTCAGTGCGGCAAATGCGCCACCGAGTGCGTTTTGAACCCGTCGGCGGTCAAGTGCGTTCACGAATACGCCATCTGCGGATATTGTGAGCTTTGCTTTGGGTATTACGTGGATCAGCGCGCCGATGACGTGGAGGCCGCCGAAAACCGGCGCTGCCCCACCGACGCCATTCGCCGCGACTTTGTCGAAGAGCCATACTACCAGTACATCATTGATGAAAGCAAGTGCATCGCGTGCGGGGCGTGTGTGGAAGGCTGCCGGATGTTCGGCAACTTCTCCCTCATCCTGCAGGTGCGCCATGACCGCTGTATCAACTGCAACGAATGTGGCATCGCAGCCGTGTGTCCGTCGGACGCCTTTGTGCGGGTGCCGGCCGACGATCCATATTTACTTCGGGCGAAAGATAGCTGAGCCATGCGCCGGATAATCATCGCAGTGGCGCTCATTGTGTGTGTCACGGCGGTCGGGTTTGCGCTGGAACGCTTCCCGCCGCCGGAGTTTGACTCGGGGTACCAGTTCCCCGATGTCATCACCCCGGGCCCGCGTGAAACCATTCTTGAATACGCTGATATCGCCGTGCTGGTGCTGACGCTGGCCTTCGGCGCCTATCTGACCCTGAAAAAACGGTCGCGCTCCGATATCCTGATGTTGGCGGTTTTCGGCGTGCTGTACTTCGGCTTTTACCGCAAGGGATGCATTTGTGCAATCGGCGCAATCCAGAACGTGTCGCTGGCCATATTCAACCCGGAATATGCCCTCCCGCTGTCCGCCGCCGCATTTTTTGCCGTACCGCTTGTTTTCGCCCTCTTTTTTGGGCGGGTCTTCTGTGCGGGTATCTGCCCACTGGGGGCCGTCCAGGAGATTGTGCTGCTGCGGCCCGTAAAGGTGCCCAAATGGCTTGACGACACTCTCAGCGTCTTCCCGTTCATCTACCTGGGCGCGGCGGTGCTTTTCGCGGCGACCGGGGCGGCCTTCGTCATCTGCCGCTTCGACCCGTTCGTGCAGTTTTTCTGGCTGGGCGGCGAGACGGTGATGCTCGCTGTCGGTGTGGGCACGGTGCTTTTCTCGATGTTCGTGGGCCGGCCGTACTGCAGGTACGTCTGCCCGCTGTCGGCACTGTTTCGGCTCACGGCGCCACTGGCACGCTGGCAACCACAGATCGGTACCGGTGAGTGTATCAACTGCCACCTGTGTGCGGATGCCTGTCCGTACGGTGCGATCCTGCCACCGACGCCCGAATCTGCTGGAGAGGATCTGACGGTTGACAGGCGGCGGCTGGGGCTGATCCTGCTGCTGGTTCCGGTGATGCTGGCGGCGGGCGGCTATCTCGGGCACCTCAGCGGCCCGGTGCTGGCGAAGGTGCATCCGAAGGTCCTGCTGGCAGACCGGCTCTGGCTGGAGGAGCAGGGAGTCGTCGAGGGCATGACGGAAATGACGGAGGCGTTTGACTACCTCGGAGAGCCCAGCATCACGGCGTATAAGGAGGCGGCGGCGATCCGGGAGCAGTTCGACATCGGGTCTATTATTCTGGGGATATGGATCGGCCTTGTGTTTGGTGTAAAGCTCATCACCAGCTCCATCAGGAGGCACCGGGACGAATATTCCATTGACCAGGCGCAATGCGTGGAGTGCGGCCGGTGTTACGACTCATGCCCGGCCGACGTGAAAGACAAACAGCCCACCACGGCAGCTTCTGCCGGTGAGATTTCATGAACCAGCAACTCGACACCACGGAAACGTACTACAAAGCTGCGCTGGCAACGGCGGTTGTAGCGCTGATTTTCTGTCTTGGCCTCATCGGCCTGCTGGTGGTCAACTTCTGGCAGGGCCGAACACACGATCCGCTTCAGCCGGCCGAAGTTGACGCCCTGAAGGCCCAGCTTGCCCGCGAACCGGACAACCAGGAGCTTCGGCAGCAGATTCGCCGGATGGATGCGGAGATTCGTGACACGTATTTCACCGTCCGCCGGCGGGCGCTGACAGGGATGTATCTGCTCATCGGCGGGCTTGCGGTTTTTCTCATCTCCAGTCATCTCGCCGCAAAATTTACACAGCAGCGGCCCCAGCCTCATCCGGAGGCGGCCACGGAGGCGTGGGTGCAGGCGGCTCTCAGCAGGCGCTCGCTGGCGGTGCTGGCCATCGTCATTGCGGGGTTCATGTTGACCATGGCTGTCCTCGGGCGCCACGACCCGGCATCCGAGTACGTACAGGCGGCGCAGCGGGCCGAATACGGCGATCTGCCTGAAAGCGCCAGCATCGAATCTGCCATGCCTGAATCTGAAACCCCACAGGCCGACGCAGGCCCGGAGGAGGACCAGCAGGCCGTCGAGGGGCCGCCCGGACCGCAGGGGCCATCCGGACCACAGGGCCCGCAGGGGCCACGAGGGCCGGCAGGACCACCAGGACCGCAGGGGCCACCAGGACCACCAGCGGACACTGATGAGCAGGAAACACCGTCGGAAGAAAAGACTCCGGCACCGGACGAATCTGAAGAGAAACCGGATGAAAAAGCCGCGCAGGATGATGGAGACATGGAGCCGCCAACAGCCGATGGCCCCACCAGCCCGCTCGGCGAAGAAATGGCGAAGAACTGGCCGGTGTTTCGCGGACCGGCGTTCGGACAGGCGATGACTGCGGACTTCCCCACACAATGGGATGCCACAACAGGCGACGGCCTGCTGTGGAAAACGGAGATCCCCCTGTCCGGTAAGAACTCACCCGTCTATTGGGACGCGAAGGTTTTTCTCACCGGGGCGACTGAAGACGAGCGGATGGTGTACTGCTTTGACGCCGAAAGCGGTGACATGCTGTGGAAAAAACCAGTCAGCTACACCGAAGAGGCCGACAAAAAACCTCCGAACGTCATGGAGGACACCGGATACGCTGCACCGACTGTTGCTACCGATGGCGAGCGGGTCGTGGCGATATTCGCCAACGGAGATATGGCCGCATTTGACATGGACGGCAAAGAGCTGTGGACCCACTGGATGGGGCCGCCGGAAAACCAGTATGGCTTTGCTTCCTCCCCGCTGATCTACAAAGACCGCGTCATCGTACAGTATGACCGGGGTATGGACGCATCGGACGGGCTTTCTGCCATTTACGCTTTTGATGTGAAAACCGGGGAGCAGCTCTGGAAAACGAAGCGGCCTGTCCCCAATTCCTGGACATCACCGATCGTCGCACATATTGAGGGCCGCGACCAGATTGTCACCACCGCCAGCCCCTGGGTCATGGCCTATGATCCAAAAAACGGCAAAGAGCTGTGGAGGATAGACCCACTCGGAGCCGATGTCGGGCCCTCTCCTGCATTTGGAGCCGGTTACGTCTTTGCGACGGTGGAATACCATGGCGTGTACGCCATCGAGCCGCCGGAGAAGGCGTCGGACAGTCCCGAGATTGTCTGGTCGGCCGACCGGAATCTCCCGGACACTGCCAGCCCCGCAACCGACGGCAACATCGTGGTTACCGCCTCAAGCTACAGCTACGTCACCTGCTACGACGCTGAGGACGGGACCATGCACTGGGAACATGATCTCGGTGCAGCGGTCGCCGCCTCACCCACCATTGTCGGTGACAGGATATACCTCCCTGACCGCAAGGGCACCATGCATATTATGAAGGCCGGGCCGGAGTTCGAGAAAATATCCACGGCAAAAATCGGCGAACCCGTGTTTGCGACTCCCGCGTTTGTGGACGGCAAAATCTATATCCGCTCACAGGACCATCTGATGTGTGTGGGCTCACAGGCGACGCCGGGATCATCTTCACTCGGCCCGTCCGGATAACACAATAACGTTATGAGCGAACGAGAGACGCTGAAAACACGCGCCGACGCCTGCGCCCACTGTACCTCATCGGAGCGCCTGGAGGATGACGATCTCGACCATATTGACGGTCTCGTCGAGCAGATCGGTCGTGGACGGGAGGCGGTCATTCCCCTGCTTCACGCCGTGCAGCAGCATTTCCGCTATCTACCCGATGCGGCGCTTCAGAGAATTTGCGAGCAGACGGAAATCACCCCCGCCGACATCATCGGCGCCTCCACGTTTTATGAGAAGTTCCGGCACGAACCCGTCGGCGAGCATCTTATCAGCGTCTGCCACGGCACGGCGTGTCATGTCAAGGGCGCACAGCAGATCAGTGACGCCCTGCGCAGGGATCTGGATATTGACGAAGGGTGCACAACCACCGATGACGAGCTTTTCACCCTACAGCGCGTGCACTGTGTCGGGTGCTGCACGCTCGCCCCGGTGGTGCAAATTGACGGTGTCACCTACGGCCACCTGACACCCGACGGCGTTCCGCAGATGCTGGATGATTTCCTCACCCTTGCCGCCCGCGGCTCACTGCAGCCCTCCATCCCCTCCGAAGCCTCAGCGGCCAACGGTATCGCCGAAATCCGCGTGAGTGTCGCCTCCTGTTGCATCGCCAGTGGCACCATGGACGTGTTCGAAAAGATGCAGGAGGTTGTCCGCGATTTCCAGGCCCCGGCGATCGTCAAGCCGGTGGGCTGTGTGGGCATGTGCCACCAGGTGCCGATGGTGGAGGTGGCGGTTCCCGGTGAGCCACCGGCGGTGTATGCGAAGGTGAGGCCGTCGGATGCTGAAGCCATCGTCCGCAGACATTTCACCGCTCAGGGTGTGAACCGGCGCCTGAGGTTGGAGGTCCGGCACGCACTGGACCGCCTGCTGACCAACGAGGCCTGGGAGCCGGTCGAAAGACATGAACTGAGCACCGAAAACGGGGCGGCCCGGGCCTTTTTGCAGCCCCAAAAGCACCTGGCCACGGAGCAGTACGGCACCTCGAATCCGACTGACCTCGAGGAATATGTCGAGCATGACGGGTTCGAGGCCCTGCGCCGCTGTGTAACAGAGATGTCTCCGGAGCAGGTTATCGAGATGGTTGACAGGGCCGGTCTGCGGGGACGTGGTGGCGCGGGCTTCCCCACCGGCAGGAAATGGCGGCTGGTGCGTGAGGCCGATGATGAGGTGAAATACGTCATCTGCAACGGTGATGAGGGCGATCCGGGTGCCTTCATGGACCGGATGCTAATGGAATCGTATCCCTTTCGAATACTCGAAGGTATCGCCATCGCCGCCTATGCCACCGGAGCTGAAGAGGCCCTCATATACGTCCGCGCCGAGTACGCCATGGCGGTGAAGCCCCTGTGGGACGCGATCCAGAGGTGCGAGGAGGTTGGGCTGCTCGGAGATAACATTTTCGATACCGATTTCAGCCTCCAGGTGGGTCTGACGGAGGGGGCAGGGGCCTTTGTGTGTGGTGAGGAAACCGCGCTTATCGCCTCCATCGAAGGCCGCCGGGGAACGCCTCATCTCCGGCCACCATACCCGGCTGAAAAGGGGCTCTACGGTCATCCCACCTGTGTGAACAATGTGGAGACACTGGCGCTGGTCCCGTGCATTATCCGCGACGGAGCCAGCCGGTTTGCCGCACTGGGAACTGCAGATTCGAAGGGGACCAAGGTCTTTCCACTGGCTGGGAAGGTCAGGCGCGGCGGGCTGATTGAAGTCGAGATGGGCACGACCATACGCGAGGTTGTCGAGGACATCGGGGGCGGGATGATGGAGGGGCGGCAGTTCAAGGCGGTGCAGGTCGGCGGACCCTCCGGCGGCTGCATCCCCGCATCTCTGTCTGACACCCCCATTGATTTCGAAGCCATCAACGAAAGCGGCGCCATCATGGGCTCGGGAGGGCTCGTGGTTCTTGATGACACTGATTGCATGCTTGATGTCGCACGCTACTTCCTGGAATTCACCCAGCGGGAGTCGTGCGGAAAATGCACGCCCTGCCGTATCGGAACCCGCCGGATGCTGGATATTCTCAACCGGCTGTGTACGGGCCAGGGGCGTCCCGGAGACATTGATGAGCTGGAGGAGCTGGGGATGATGGTGAAACAAGCCAGCCTCTGCGGCCTCGGAAAAACAGCTCCAAATCCTGTCCTCACCACCATCCGGTATTTCCGGGAGGAATACGAGGCGCATGTGGAGGGGCGCTGTCCGGCCGGAAAATGCCCCGATCTTATCAAATATGTCATCACCGACGACTGCATCGGGTGTACGAAGTGTGCACAGAAATGCCCGACCGATGCCATAGAAATGCGGCCATACGAAAAGCACGAGATTGACACCGAAAAGTGCGTGCGCTGTGACACCTGCCGGCAGATCTGCCCGTCCGACGCGATCATCATCGAATAACCATGCCGAAGCTGAGCATTGACGGACAACCGGTTGAAGTTGAAGAGGGCGCCACCATCCTGGAGGCCGCCCGGAAGCTCGGTATCAACATACCGACGCTGTGTTATCGCGACGGCTACGAGCCCCCGACCTCCTGCATGGTGTGCGTGGTGCGGGTGAACGGCAGCGAACAGCTCGTGCCGTCATGCGCCACGCAGGCGACCGAGGATATGGAGGTCGAAAGCGAGACCGAGCATGTTCGCGAGGCCCGGCGGATGGCTCTGGAGCTGCTTTTGGGCGATCACACTGGAGACTGTATCGCCCCCTGCCAGATAGCGTGCCCGGCCCACCTGGACATCCCCGGCATGATTCGCCTGATTCAGAGTGGACGCATGGACGAGGCCGTCGCGCTAGTCAAAGAGCGTATTGCCCTGCCCGCCACCCTCGGCCGCATCTGCCCGGAGCTGTGTGAAAAAGCCTGCCGCCGGGGGCAGGTTGACGCCCCTGTCTCTATCCAGCTTTTGAATCGCTTTGTCGGGGATTATGATAGACAGTCGGAGAGCCGATATACGCCGGAGTGCGAGCCGCCAACAGACCAGCATGTGGCCGTTATCGGTGCGGGCCCGGCCGGTCTGTCAGCAGCCTATTATCTCCTGCAAAAGGGCCACTGCTGCACCCTATTCGATGACCACGACCAGCCCGGGGGGATGCTGCGGTACGGGGTGTCTGACGCGGATCTTCCGCCGGATATCCTCGACGCGGATATCCAGCCGATCCTGCAGATGGGAACCGAATTTCGGGGAGGCATACAGGTCGGTGCAGACGTGATGATGGACGAGATCCGGGAGGAGTTCGACGCCGTGCTGGTGGCCGCCGGAGAGCTGTCTGATACGGAGGCCGCTGCACTGGACCTCCCCACATCCAACCGCGGCCTTGAAGCGGACCGTGGCACGCAGATGGCCCCCGCAGACGGAGTATTCGTCGCCGGATCGGCACTTTCGCCCTCCCAGCACGCGGTCCGGGCGGTTGGCAGCGGTCGAATCGCCGCGGAAGCCATCCACCAGCACCTCGCGGCGCAGGAGATTACGGTCCGCCACCGCCCCTACACCGTGACCATGAGGCGGCTTGATGATGAAGAGTTGGCCCACTATGCCAAAAACGCATCCGGTGATGACCGGACCTCGCCCGGCGGTGGTGAGAAAGTTGGGTTCTCGACCGATGAGGCCCGCCGGGAAGCGCGGCGGTGCCTGCACTGCGAATGTGCCGGACTCGACAAATGCCGGCTGAGGCAGTGGGCCATGGAATACGATGCCGATATCCGGAGGTTCCGCGGCGAGCGGGCAAAATATCGCAGGGACGACACGCACCCGCTGGTTGTCTATGAACCGGGAAAATGTATCAAGTGCGGCCTGTGTGTGCAGATCGCCCGGCGCGAGCAGGAAAGTCTCGGCCTCACCTTCATCGGGCGGGGGTTCAATGTCGAGATCGGCACCCCCTTTGATGCGCCGCTCCGCGAGGCCTTCGGTGACATTGTCGTCGAATGCGCCGAAGCCTGCCCGACCGGGGCGCTTGTGCTGCGTGAGAAGACGGCTGACGGCGATACCGACACATTTGAACCGGTGGCGCCTCAAAAAGTCAATACCGACGAAATACCTGCAAATGATGTCTGTAATGACTGAGCGGAGGCAGCCATGGAAAAAGCGGGAGAGCGCCTGGTCGTTGACAGTCTCGTCAAGCGTTTCACGACCGACGACGGCGGCGAGCTGACGGTCCTGGACGGCGCCTCGTGTGAGGTGGAGGCGGGCGAGACGGTGGCCGTGGTCGGGCCGTCCGGTTCGGGCAAGAGCACGCTGCTGAACTGCATCGGGTCGCTGGAGCGCACCGATGGGGGATCTGTCCATCTGGGCTCCGTCGAGGTCACGTCACTCGAAGGTGCCGCGCTGGCGCAGTTCCGCTCTCACAGCGTCGGCTTCGTGTTCCAGGACCACCATCTTCTCCCCCAACTCACCGCCCTCGAAAACGTTTTGCTGCCCACACTGCCTGCCGGTGATACCGACGGCGCACAGGCTCGTGCCGAAGAGCTGCTTGACCGCATCGGGCTCGCCGACCGCATGACCGCATTTCCCGCCAGGATGTCGGGCGGTGAGCGACAGCGCGTTGCACTGGCACGGGCGCTTATCAACCGGGCGGGACTGCTGCTGTGTGATGAGCCCACGGGCAACCTCGACCACGACACCGGCGCCTCCGTCATATCACTGCTTCTGGAGCTTGCAGAAGAGCAGGGCGTCACCGTGCTGATGGTGAGCCACAATCTCCGGGAGGCCGCACGCTTCGAGCGATGCCTCCGCCTGCGAGACAGTACCCTGCATGAAACCGACCTGTCGGAGGGTGAGCAGGGGTGACCGTGCGAACCCTGGTGACACGCAGCCTGGCGTATTACTGGCGCACTGGGCTTATGGTTGCGTTCGGTCTGCTGCTCGCCACGGCCGTTATCACCGGCTCGCTTGTCATCGGCGATTCTGTACGCGGCAGCCTCCGGGATACGGCCCTGTCACGACTCGGCAGCATTAACCACGCCCTGGTGTCACCTGCACGGTATTTCCGCGCGGAGCTTGCCACCGAGATTGCGAAAGCCCAGCCAAAAGCCGTTGATGCAGCCGTGCCACTTCTGTCCACAAGCGGCGCCCTTCGCAATCCCACAACGGACGTTGTCGTGCCCGATGTGTCGGTCCTGGGCATTGACGGCGATTTCTGGGATTTCTTCGAGGTCTCACCACCGGCACTGGAAGGCCGGGAATGTGCGCTGAACCAGGCGGTTGCGGAGGCTCTCGACGTCTCGGCGGGCGATGCCATTTTACTCACCGCTCACCGCCAGAGCGATATCAACCTCTCCACACTTTTCGCAAAACGCGGCACGCAGGAGAGCGCGCCGACACTGCGGCTGACGGTGGCTTCGGTTCTTCAGGGCCGCGGCGCCGGTGATTTTCGTCTCGATGCGCAGAATAAGACGCCGCTCAATCTCTTCATGTCGCGGGAGTGGCTTGCGGAGCGCCTCGACCGCCGGGGGCAGGCCAATGTCATTGTCGCCCACACCCCCGCAGCACAGGAAAGCACCCTGTCGGCTGGATTGAAAGATACGGTAACACTTTCCGATGTCGGAATCCACCTTGAGC
>JBKHJK010000567.1:0-2736 GCA_046538215.1 Armatimonadota bacterium | reverse complement strand
GTGTATGAACCGTTGTCACGAAGGCGCACGGTGTGATAGGATGTGCACCAAATATTCCCCCCTTCCTATGTGCAGTTCTTGCTGCACAATATCGTCACATTTCGCTCGTATCTCGCACTGGATGAAAGGGGTCTTTTATGGCCACGCTGCAGATTGCCGACCGAAATGTTGGTGACGGACATGCTGTTTTCATTGTCGCCGAGTGCGGCATCAACCATAACGGCAGTCTCGATATGGCGCTTCAGATGATACAAAAAGCCGCCGACAGCGGGGTTGACGCGGTCAAGTTTCAGCTCTTCAGAGCCGCCGGAATGTACACACCCGATGCAGGCCTCTACAGGACCGCTTCGGGTGACATGGTACCCATATACGCATTGATGGAGGATGTCGAGCTCCCCCTGGAATGGATCCCGACGCTTTCCGCAAGATGCCGGGAGCTTGGACTCTGCTTCATCATGACGGTTTGCGACGAATGGTGCGTCGAAGCGGTAGAGCAGTACGATTTCGACGTTTACAAGATCGCCTCCTACGAAATCTCGCATCTGCCGATGCTTCGAGAAATCAGCCGGCGTGAGATGCCGGTGATCATGTCCACCGGCGCTGCGGATATGTCGGACGTTGTGGAGGCCGTGGATGTGCTGCCCCCGAACACCGAACGACCTCTCGGTGTTTTGCAGTGTACGGCCAAGTACCCCGCCGAGCTGTCAGAGATCAACCTCTCGGTCATTGATACGTTTTCACGCATATTTCCGAATGTCGTTGCCGGCTATTCGGATCACACTGAAGACCCGGTGCAGGCGCCGGTGCAGGCGGTCTATCACGGCGCGAAGATCATCGAAAAACACTTCACTCTCGACCGGGAGCTTCCCGGCGCCGATCACTGCTTCGCCCTCGACCCGCCGGATCTGCGGCGGATGGTGAGTGCAATCCGGGAGGCGGAGACCACACTCGAAGATGGCAATTGCCCCGAACTCGACAAAACCATGGCCGGCAGCACCTTCAAGCGCCTGACAGAGGCCGAACAGATGCTCAGAGACTTCGCGTACCGGGGAATATTCACCACCCGGAAGATAGCGGCGGGAGACATTCTCAGCCGGGATAATCTCGCCGTCCTTCGACCGGGGGAACTCCAGCAGGGGCTGCACCCGAGGTATTTCGACATCCTCGCATCAGGCCGCTACGTGGCCACACAGGGTCTCGAGAAATACCGCGGCCTGCAGTGGGATGACGTTCTTTCATCGCGATAGCCTCGCCAGCCGACAGCCGCATCAATGTGTCATTCGTCGCCGCTCACGGCAGCCACATATTCTTCGGTGTGACGGTGTCATCAGGACGCATCACTTTGGCGTGGCCGTCGAGGAATCCGCAGGCGGACATCTTGAAATGGCGCGGCGCAACGCGGCTGAGGCGGTGGGTGGAATAGCTGGCTCCCATCGTCTCCAGCCCATCCTTCAGATCGAAGAATAATATCTTCTCTGACAGCCCGCTGAGAGCCGTGAGCCGATATGTCAGCGGACGCCCCGTCCATCCGCCCGGGTTGAATGTGAGGCTGTAGTTGATGCCGTAGCTGTGGGGCATGTCGGTGCTGCGTGTGGCGGTTTGTGGCTCCGGATCAGAAGGGCATGTCAGGATCCCCTCGTCCTTCATGTAGGGTTGCAAAAGCACACACCAGGTGTAGCCCAGACTGTCGGGGGCTCCTCCGGCCCGTGCAGGCACCAGCGTCCGGTCGTAATCGGTCGCATACATCATCGAGGCGTCCAGAAGCTGCCTGGCGTTGCTGACACACGCCGCCTTCCTCGCACTCGCCCGCGCTCGCGAGAATACAGGGAACAGTATCGCCGCTAAAACGGCGATAATTGCGATGACAACAAGGACCTCAATCAGCGTAAACCCGCTCCTGCAAATCCTCATGGCAGCCTGTCACACTCCAGTATTTCATCTACTATTCCCTTTCAAATCGCATTTCCCTCCGCCGTCGAAGGGAATATGGGCCACTATTGAGAAATAGGTTTTACCGACAGAAGCAAAAGTCATATTCCGCTGACATCAGGTGTGAAAGGAGCACCATTCGCCATGTCCGAAAAGGATCTTGCAATCAACGGCGGGACACCGGTGCGTACCGAGCCGTGGCCCAACCGTATTCAGATTGATGACCGGGAGATCAATGCCGTCATGGAGCTGATGGAGAAGGCCAAAAGCGGGGGCGCCTTTGACCGCTACGGCGGGGAGCAGGTGGATATTTACGAGCAGGAGTTCGCCGATCATATCGGGACGGAGTTTGCGACTGCTGTTTCGCACGGCACAGCAGCCGTTCATACGGCTCTTGGCGCCCTCCGCCTGGATGCGGGCAGCGAGATCATTTGCTCGCCGATTACCGACACCGGGGCTATCGCGCCGGTGGTGTGGAACAACTGTATCCCCATCTTCGCCGACACGTACGATGACAACCTCAACATGAACCCTGCCACCATACCACCGCTTCTGACCGACCAGACAAAAGCGATCGTCTGCGGCCATATCAGCGGCCAGGCGTGTGACATGGACGCAATTTTGAATATCGCCGAAGACAACGATCTATATGTGATTGAGGACTGCGCCCAGGCCCATGACGCCGAATACAGGGGCAAAAAGCTCGGCTCCATCGGCCATCTCGGCGCCTTCAGCACCATGTCCGGCAAGCACACGACCTCCGGCGGGCAGGGTGGAATGGTCGTCACCGACGATGAGGAGCTGTAC
>JBKHJK010000566.1:0-2736 GCA_046538215.1 Armatimonadota bacterium | reverse complement strand
CATCCAGGCCGTTCGCCACCGCCAGGCTTTCGGAATGGTCGGTGAGGCCGATATATTCGTAGCCGATCTCCGCACACGTCCGGGCCATCTCCTCGACGGTCGCCTTCCCGTCGCTGTAGGTGGAGTGCATCTGCAGGTCGCAGCGGATGTCGTCAAGCTCGATGAGGTCCGGGAGCTCGTTGCTCTCCGCAGCCGAAACCTCGCCCCGGTCCTCCCGCAACTCCGGTGGAATCCACACGAGATCGAGGGCCTCATAGACCTCCTGCTCGGTGCGTCCGGCGACCCGGTCGCCACGCTTTTCGTCTTCGTACTCAAAAACGCCGTATTCGTTGACCGTCAGGTCCATGCGCTGCGCACGCTCGCGTAGGCGGATATTGTGCTGTTGTGAGCCGGTGAAATACTGCAGTGCCGCTCCGAACGATTCTTCAGGCACCGCACGCAGATCCACCTGGTCGCCGCTGTGCAGGGTCCCGCTGACCTTGGTTTCACCGGCGGCCTCCACCTCGCCGAGGAAATCATGCCCGGCGAACCATTCACACACCTGTGCCGGATCTTCTGCGGTCACCAGCACGTCGAGGTCATGGACGGTCTCGCGGCGTCTCCGGGCGCTTCCGGCAATTTCCGCCTCGATCACCGATGGATGCTGGCGGACCTGCTCGATGAGCTCTTCGGCCACCGGCAAAATGGTGCCGAGCAGTGTCCGTTCCTGTCCATCACGGTAGTTGGCGATGCCCTTGAGTATGTTTTCTTCAGTCTTCGCGCCCATCCCCGGGAGCGTCTGCAGTTCCTGCGCGGCGGCGGCCTCTTCCAGCTCATCCACGGTGGCGATATCCAGCTCGTTGAACACCAGAGCGGCCTTCTTCGGGCCGAATCCGCTGATCTTCAAAAGCTCCAGCAGGCTTTCGGGATAGTCTTTCAGCAGTTCCTCACGCTGCTCGCAGGTGCCGGTATTGATGAGCTGGGCGATGGTGTGGGCGATGCCTTCACCGATGCCGGAAATGTCTGTCAGACGGTCCTGTGCCAGAAGCACCTCGACATCCTCGGGCTGGGCGCCGATGGCCTCCGCGGCACGCCGGTAGCTGCGGATCCTGAAGAACTGCTCATCGGCGATCTCCAGCAGGTCGGCGATCTCTTCGAGCGCCTGTGCGACCTCTTCGTTCGTCATCGCCCTCTCCCTCACCACGGTTTTATTCGTCTGTGTTGTGGAATTGCCGGATGAAGTCGCGGCTTTTGAGGTTCAGTCCGAACTGGTGGTCAATGTGCGCATCCATCACACGGCGGATCTGCCTGGTATTCTCGTCACTGATGCTGATACGGTTGAGGCGGTCGGCCTCAAAGCGGCTCAATCCGGCAATGACCCCTCGGGCGCCCCCGTCCAGCGGCATTCCCTGGTTCGACGGGCGGCAGCTTTCACACACCATCCCACCCTCTCCAGGCAGATAGCAGGCGCCGGATCCCAGCTCGCTCCCACACCGGCAGCAGGCATCCAGAACCGGCGACACACCGGAGATATCAAAGAGCCGCACGAGGTACCACCACAGGACGATTTCCGGCATGTCTGCATCGCACAGCGCCCGGTAGGCTTCGGCGAGTGCCGTAAACAGGTTTCGAAGCTCATGCCCCGGCTCAGTGGTCTTGACGGTCAGTTCTCCGATAAGGGAGGCGTACCCGTAGCGGTTCATGTCGCGCCGCAGCGGATAATGCGATTCGAGCACCTCCGCCTGGGTGAGCTTGTCCAGCTCGCGGCCCTCGGCCAGAAAGAGCTTCGACAGAACGAACGGCTCCACGGCGCTGGCCAGCTTGCTTTTGGGCCTCCCGACACCGCGGGCGACCGCCTCGACCTTCCCGCGCAGGGCCGTATAAAAGACCACCACTCTACCGGTGCCCTTGTACTTGTGAACCTGCAGCGTTATCCCCGGCGTCGCGTAGCTCGGCATGATCTCTTTCCGGACACATCCCAGACGTCAGTGCAGACGGATTCAGTCTTCCTGCTGCGCAGCCTTGCGGAAGTGAATGCCACCCGGCAGGCATTTGGGCTCATATCCCGGCGGGAAACGGTCCAGGAGATCCTCTGCCGAAAGCCCGTCCTGATACAGAAGCATCGCGTCCGGAGTTTCGGGGATGGATTTGGTCGGGTATTTCTTCCAGCTGTCCCCGTCCAGCGGCAGCTCGTAGCCTTCCCGCCGATATTCCTCCATGAGACGGCTGCGCAGGTGTTTCAGCACGGGGTCGAAGGGCTTATGTCCCGCGCGGTTGCGCTGCTCCCATTCGCCCTGGCGCCGCCTAATAAGCCATTCGCGGTCATCCGGGGCCGAGTACCAGTACTTCCAGTCATCGGTCACGATGCCATAGACGCCCAGGTCTTCCTCGTCATACTGCACATACACCTCATCGTGGGCGGTGTTTCCCGCGGCGATCGCCGAGAGGTCCTCTCCGGCGTGGTCTGCAGCCGGATCGAGACCCGCGGCGCTCAAACACGTCGGTGCGATGTCCACATTGCTGACGATACCGTTGTATCTCTGCCCGCTTTCGAACATCTCCGGATACCGCACCACCAGCGGGATGTTGGCGGCGGGGTCCAGCAGAGAACGCTTCCCGAAGCAGCCGTAATCGCCCAGAAACTCCCCGTGGTCGGCGGTGTAGATGACGAGGGTGTCATCGAGCATGTTCTGCTCGCGCAGATACTGCAGCATCCGCCCAATGTTGTAATCCACAAACGACAGCGCCGCGTAATAC
>JBKHJK010000565.1:0-2741 GCA_046538215.1 Armatimonadota bacterium | reverse complement strand
GCCCTGGACCGTCTCAAAACCGTCGTGGAGCACGGCCGCCAACCATCTGACGGCGAAATGGAACTGCTGATGCAGAAGGCCTCACGCGGAGCCAAGCCGATGACTGACCGCGAACGAGCGACGGTCATTGTCACCCACCGCAAGCAGCCGGTGAAGCCCAAGACGCCGGGCCAGGCAGAATACGTCCGTGCGATGCAGGACAATGACCTGATCTTCTGCATCGGACCGGCGGGTACGGGAAAGACCTTTCTGGCGATGGCCTCGGCGGTGGCGGCTCTGCGCGAGGGTGATATTACTCGTATTGTCCTCAGCCGCCCCATCGTTGAGGCCGGCGAACAGCTCGGGTATCTGCCGGGCGATGTGCTTGAAAAGGTGGAGCCGTATCTGCGGCCCCTGCACGATGCACTGGTGGACATCATGGGATTTGACCGGGTGCAAACGCACCTGAACCGGGGCACCATCGAAGTGATGCCCCTGGCCTATATGCGGGGCCGGACGATCAATGACGCCTACATGGTATTGGACGAGGCGCAAAACACCACGCCCGCGCAGATGCAGATGTTCCTGACCCGCATGGGCTTCGGGGCGAAGATGGTCGTCACCGGTGATGTCACTCAGAGCGATCTGAAACGCCAGCAGTCCGGTCTGGACCACGCCATGTCAGTGCTCGGGGATGTTGATGGTGTGGGGATCTGCCGCCTGGGCCGGGAGGATATCGTCAGACACCCGCTGGTCCAGCGGATCGTGAATGCTTACGAGCTCAACGGAAGTGCCGCAAAGACCGTGCACAGAGGCGAAAGTGACACCACCGACACGGATACCACGCCGAAAGGCTGAACAGGGGCGCCATGCCCAGAAATGGCCGTTCAAATAACCGACAGGCAGATGACGGTCTCACGCTTTTTGGCCGGACCATCGCGGGGCCGGTGTTTCGCCGTGGCGTCACAATTGCCACCACTACCCTCATTGTATTCCTCCTGCTGGTGTGGCAGCTTCAGCCGCAAAAAGTTTCTCTGCAGGAGGGTGATGTGGCGCCGAAAAACATCACCGCCACGCGGATGGCAACGTATGTTGACAAAGAGGAGACGGAACGCCTCCGCCAGCAGGCCGCCAGTGCCGTGGATTCGGTCTATAACCGCGACCCCAACGCGATATCCGTGGCGGAGGATACCGTCCTCGATATTTTTGCCGCCGCCGAATCGGTGCGGAAAGACGAAGAGCTACAAGAGGACATTGACAGGGTTGAAGCGCTGCGAGAAACCCTCGATGTCTCCCTCAGCCAGAAGACGCTCCGCTTTCTGATTGAGAGTGATAAAGGAGCGCTTCAGCGCGCGCAGTCGGCGATACTCGGCATTGTCCGCCAGGAGATGGACCGGCAGATCAGGAGCAACACTAACGACCTGGCCAACACCAAAGAAGAGGCTGCTGAGGCTGCAGAAGATCTCAACATGACGCCGCAGTACGAGCAGATGGTCGCGGAGATTGCCCGGGCCGCTATTCGACCGAATTTGATTTACGACCCCGAAAAAACGCAGCAGAATCGTGAGCAGGCCGCCCAGAGTGTGGACGAAGTGCGGCGGCAGCTTTTCCCCGGTGACCTGATAGTCGCCGAGGGAGAGCCGGTCACCTCGCGGCATATCGACATGTTCGAGGCCGTCGGACTTATTCATCCGCAGATCAATTACATCCAGGCACTCGCACTCTTGCTTCTGGTGGTGGCGCTCGCGCTGGTTGTCTGCTTTTATGCTTCGAGGTTCGCAGATCCAATCCGCGACAACGAGCGTCTGCTTTACACTGTTTGTATCGCCATCCTCGCCGCGGTGGCGATCCTGCGTGTCGTCCAACCCAGCGCCTATTACGACGTATGGGTGCTCACGACCATTTCGGCACTGGCGATGTTCATCTCCATTGTTGCCAACACGGAGGTGGCAGTTTCCTGTGCGCTCTTTGTCGCCATCGTCGTCGGCTCAATCCCCGCCGGTGGTGACATCAGCCTCATGATCGCCAGCATCGTCTCCGGTCTCGCCGCCGCACAGGCCATTCCCGGGGGCATAGCCAAATACCGGATGGTGACGCGAGCCGCCCTGATGACCGGCCTCACCAACGGCGTCGTATTGAGCATGACGCTGACGGTTTTCGGCATGAAGGCCACGTACGCCAAGGCGGGCCTGGCGGTGATTGGTGGTGTGGGGTCGGCACTGCTGGCTTCCGGTATCATCATGGCCATCCAGCGTTCTCTGCGACTCATCACCGATTTCAGGCTCCTGGAGCTGTTGAACCCCAATGAGCCGATCCTCAAGCGCCTGATGACCGATGCGCCGGGGTCATACCAGAGTTCTGTGATGGTGGGGAATCTGGCGGAACCGGCCGCCGAAGCGATCGGAGCCAACTCCCTGCTCGCCCGCACCTGTGCGATGTACCACGACATCGGGAAGGTCAAGCGGCCGATGTTCTTCAGCGAAAACCAGCTCGGCACCGAAAACCCGCACGATCATCTTTCACCCCACCTGTCTGCGCTGGTCTTGATGTCGCACGTCAAAGAAGGCCAGGAAATCGCCGAGGATATCGGGCTTCCTGACGCCGTTGCCGCCGCAATACCCGAAAGTCACGGGACGACCCTGGTTTCATTCCTATACCGCAAGGCCCTGGCGGAGGCTGATGATCCCGACCAGGTGCGTGAGGCCGATTTTCACTATGACGGTCCAATTCCGCAGAGTGCCGAGACGGCCATTGTCATGCTC
>JBKHJK010000564.1:0-2743 GCA_046538215.1 Armatimonadota bacterium | reverse complement strand
TCCAAAACCCCGTCGTGCAATAGTTGTCCAGCACGCCTCAGCGTTTCGACTGCGTGCTCAAACTCTTCAGGCGTACCCCATTCGAGCCACTCATAGTCTCCAGAGCGAAACCATGTCAGCTGTCGCTTGGCAAACCTTCGTGTATCTCGCTTAATATCCTGGATGGTGGTGTCCCAGTCAGCCTCACCGTCCAGATAGGCAAGCAGGTGACGATAGCCTATCGCCTTCATGGATTGATCCTCAGGCGTCAGTTCCATCTCCTGAAGACGCTCGACCTCCGCCACCCAACCGGCTTTCAACATCTGCTCAACCCGCTTTTCGATGCCCTCATACAGGAGCTCTCGGGGGCGGGTCAGAACATATTTGTGTAGATTATAGACCACCTTGGGACTGTCGTCAACGGACTGCTGGGCCGAAAAAAGCTTCCCTGTGGTTTCGATGACCTCCAGCGCCCTGACGATGCGCCTGGTATCCTGAGGCTCAATGCTCCTGGCCGCTTCAGGATCCACCTCCGCCAGTTCTGCATGAAGAGCGCAACTGCCCTCTTTCTCCGCACGGCGCTGAAGGCGGTCGCGGATCTTTTTCTCTTCCTCAGAAGGCTCCGGCGGAAAGTCCATGTGCTCGACAACGGCCTTTATGTACAATCCCGTCCCCCCGCAGAGGATCGGAAGCCGCCCTGTGTTTGCGATGTCTATGATGTGTGTCTCGGCCCGCTGTTGGAAATCAACGACGGTAAAGCGATCCCGTGGGTCCACAAAGTCAATGAGGTGTATTGGAACCCTGGCTCTCTCTTCAGGCGTCGGCTTGGCTGTACCGATATCCATATACCTGTAGATCTGCATGGAATCAGCAGAGACGACCTCCGCAGGTACGTCTTCGGCCACCCGCAGCGCCGCCTCGGTTTTTCCCGCAGCCGTCGGCCCCGCAATGACCAGCAGCGGAACCGTGGCACCATCATCGGTTGTCTGTGGCGTGTGCGTGATTTTGCCGACACCTCACTGCTTCCTGCTGAGGATTACAGTTTCCGTCCGGCTGCCTCGGCAAACCGGCGAAGGTCCTGCATCATCTGCGCGAATTCTCCCGCATCCAGCGACTGGTCGCCATCCACGAGCGCCTCCGTGGGATCGGGGTGTGTCTCCACCAGCAGGCCGTCGGCTCCGGCGGATATCGCCGCCTTGCAGAGCGCCGGGACAATATCCGGGCGACCTGCTGCATGGCTGGGATCCACAATGACCGGAAGGTGACTCATGGACTTCAGGGCCGGAACCGCAGAGATATCCAGCGTGTTCCGGTACTGTGTTTCGAAGGTACGAATGCCGCGCTCGCACAGAATTACGTCATCGTTATCCTCGACGAGGACATATTCGGCGGCCTTGAGAAGATCTTCGAGCGTGGCACTCATACCGCGCTTGATGACGACAGGTTTGTGCGATTTGCCGCATTCAGTCAAGAGACTGAAGTTCTGCATATTCCTGGTGCCGACCTGGAAAACATCCACCACGTCGTACATCAGTTCCACATCTCGCGGATCGAGGACCTCCGAAACCAGGGGGAGCCCGATCTCCTCTCGCACCTGGCGCATGATGGGAATGCCGTCCTCCCGGAGACCCTGAAAATCGTGTGGGGAGGTCCGGGGCTTGTAGATGCCGCCACGCAGTACTCTTCCGCCTGAGTCTCTGACGTACCGTCCTATGGCGAGATATTGCTCGAGGCTTTCAATGGCACACGGGCCAGCCATCATGATAATCTGCTCGCCGCCCACCTCCGTATCCTCGGAGATCATCACCGTCGTCCCGGTGGGCTGCACCTCTCGAGCCGCCAGCTTAAACGGCTGGAGGATCGGGACGATACGCTCCACGCCCGGCATGGTTCGCAGGGTGTCAATCTTGTCCTGCGTCTTTTCGCCGATCACCGCAACGACCGTTTTCTCCACCCCATAGATCGGGTGGGGGGTGAAACCCAGATCCGACACTTTGTTGATGACGGCCTGAACCGTGGCTTCGTCTGCGCCCGTCTTCATTACAATAACCATGACTATCTCAACCTAAAAAGATCCAGAATTACTCACTGGCCTGACGTTGTGAACGCTCGTAATCCCCGATTAGCCTCTCCGCACATTCCCCGGCATGAGCGATGATCTTCTCTGCATCCAACTGCGGATACTCGCCATTCAAATACAGGATCTCTCCATCCACCACGGTGCACCACACATCCGAGGCACTGGCGGCATAGATAATCTGTGAACAGATGTTATGCAGTGGCCGGTTGTGGGCCTCATCGAGGGACAGGAGAATGAAATCAGCCCGCTTCCCGACTTCAAGAGACCCCACAAGATGGTCTATATGCAGGGCACGAGCCCCTCCAAGCGTGAGCATATTCAGCACCTGCTCAGCCGACAATGCAGTGGGATCATCAAGGTAGCCCTTATGGATCAGAGCGGCCAGATTTGCCTCACGTTGGATATCCAGACGGTTATTCGAGGCCGCTCCATCGGTGCCCAGACCTATTTTCGCGGCGCCCTGCAGAAATTCGCGCACCGGGGCGAACCCCGATGCAAGCTTCATGTTGCTGGTGGGGCAATGGACGATCCCACTGTCGGCTTCGATAAGCTTCTCAACTTCCGCATCATTCACATGTACGCAGTGAACGCCGATCAGCGTCGTGTCCAGTATTCCCACCTTTTCGAGATACTCCACCGGGCGCATGCCTTTGTCTTCACACATATCGGAGACCTCCTGTGCCG
>JBKHJK010000563.1:0-2744 GCA_046538215.1 Armatimonadota bacterium | reverse complement strand
CTTTCCATTGCGTCACACTGTATGCTGGATTGTAAGAAAAGTACAGAGAGAGGGAAACACAATGCAACGTCGCGACTTCTTGAAAACCTGTGGCCTCGGCGCACTCGCGCTTACGCAACCGGCCGTTTTCACCACCGCCCAAGACGCACCCATGCCGAATGTCGTGTTCATTCTCGTGGATGACCTCGGCTGGTTCGACCTCGCGTGTTACGGAAGTACGTTCCACGAGACCCCCAACCTCGACCGGCTCGCCGCCACGGGCATGCGCTTCACCAACGGCTACGCGGCGTGCCCGGTATGTTCGCCCACACGCGCGGCCATCATGACCGGCAAGCACCCGGCGCGCGTTGGCATCCAGTGCCGGGATCACCTCACCGAACGCAATGCTGGTTATGGCTCCGGCGGTGTATTCGCCGATTCCGGGAAGCTGGCGTATCGCTTCGGGTTTTTCAGGGACTGCGCCGTTAAATTCCTCCACGACCATTTGAGCTGCTTCGTGCAGATTTCTCGCGCGTGAATAATATCCCAGGCCCGACCACACCTGCAGCACATCGTCCAGGTCGGCCGCGGCAAGAGCGGCGATGGTGGGGAAGCGCTGCAGGAAGCGCTCATAGTATGGAATAACGCGCTCCACCTGCGTCTGCTGGAGCATGATTTCGGAGACCCAGGTGCGGTAGGGGTCCGTGACACCGCGCCACGGGAGATCGCGCCTGTGTTCATCAAACCACGTCAACAAAGCGGTGCGCAGGTACTCGATAGTCTCGCCGGATGGGGTCGGGCCGGTATTCTCAGAGATGGGAGCGACACCTCCATCGCAGGACGGCGTGATCGTAACAGTTGCGGACGGGGTAGAACCTGTCGCGGTTCAGACAGGGCCGCTGAATGTACACCACAGTCGGCCTCGGGACAGCTCCACATCAATGTCTTCAAAACCCGCCTCGTGCAGCAGCTCCTGCATCTGGTCGCGGCCGTACAGATATGCTTTTTCTGGCCACCGGCCAAACAGGCGCGGCAACATTCCCTCGCCCTCGCTCGATGGCGTGGCAATCACAAAGCGTCCGCCGGGACCGAGCACGCGCAGGACCTCCCGAAGTGCAACGGCGGGCTCGTCAAAGAAGAGAAAGGTGGCGATGCAGGCACCGCATGTGAAATGGTTATCCGGCCAGGGAAGAGATGTCGCATCACCACAAAGAATGTCCGCACGACCTGCAGCAACCGCTTCCCGGTTATTGCGCTTGGCAAGGGCCACCATATCAGCGCTGTGGTCAATGGCGGCGGCCCTGTCCACCGTCTGCAATACTTTCTTGACCAGCAATCCAGCACCCTGGCCAATCTCGAGAAAAACATCGTTCGCCCTTAGATCCAGCGCCTCAATGACGCGGGCGTCGGTGGCTTCCATTCCTGAAAGTCGGCCGTAGATGAAACGCCCCACCCAGCCCGACGGCTTCCGGGCGATGATGTCGAGAAACCAGTTTTTGAGCGACGAACTATCATTCATGAAGACACCGATCCTGTATGCTATACAGCGGCACTGCTGTATTATCCAACGCCACCGCGCTCCGTGCAAGAGCTGGGGTCGGCCTGGCCATCGGGCGCAGGGCAGATGTGTAAAACTTGACAATTATCACAATCGTTGCTAAACTTACCAACGATGTGTGAAGCATGACAGATTGCGGTCGCCGATAACAGGCCGCAGGCAGCACGCGCACCTTTTGCAGTTGTAGTATCGGTCCCTGCTGAGCCTTCCAAGTTTTAGCAACCGCCGGATCGGCTGGTCCAGAAAGCGTTCTGGAATATGCCGGCGAAACTGGAAGCGACGGAGACAGCAGGGGACGGCCGCTGTCTTTCCGGCAAAGGGCAGTGGAGGATGCAACGCCTCGACGACGCATGTCGTGTTTGAGATTGCAGGACTCATCCAACAGTCGCCCTCAACGGGGCGGCTCATTTGTTGTCGGTGGAATATCGTCGTTTTTGCCTCTGGCTGATGCGCCACTTTGTTTCTGGCGCCCTCTCCAAACACTCCTTTCTTTTCCACTGCTGGCATATACCTGTTGCGGTGTTTGCATATCCTGGACGGGCTGGCAGCGTGAGGAGCGAGGCTGTTTTTTCACTGGCGTGTTTCCACACCCCGGCTGCGGAGCGTCCTACAAAAAAATGAATACAGGCCGGAATCCGCAACGTAACTGTCGGACGTACCCCCCGTATCGTGGCCGGAATTCTCATACTGATACACCGCCGGGATATCCGGGGGATAGACCAATAAACCAGAATAGGTGAAAGTCAAGCATGAGTAACATGGCAACAACAATCATCACAGTGGTCGTCATCGCAGCACTTTCCGGCGCTGCAGTGGCTGGTACACCGGCCACACAGCAAGTACGACACGATGAAGCCGGACAGGCGGCCGAACAATGCAACAACTCTGACATTCCCGATGACGTTGATTTGGACTGGCGGAAGGAAAAAGACCCCTTTCAGCGCAGTGCAAAGAAGGCGTTGAGCGGCGAATACGGTGAGCTGGCATTCTGGCAGCGTGCCGCCTACATCTGGGGCATCAAGAACGGTGTGACCTGTGACGGTCTGGCGAAGGTGACCAGCTACGGATACCGCTGGGAGCCGCGCTGGCTTGCAGGCGGCAAATGGACCGCAAGCGGCTCGCACGTACATCTCGCCGGCTGTGCCGCCAATCCCGAGATTCCTTTCGGTGTGCTCGTATGGACACCGTACGGCCTGCGGTATGTGAT
>JBKHJK010000562.1:0-2746 GCA_046538215.1 Armatimonadota bacterium | reverse complement strand
CGAGGGAGCACAGGTCTCTCGGGCAGCAGATTACACGACCATCACGCGGGAGGGGCCGCTGCCTGGAGCGGGTCAGTGGACGCATCAGTACGCTGATTCTGCCAACAGCGGACTCTCGCGAGACACAATCGCCCGACCTCCTCTGGGGCTACTGTGGTACGGTGGCGGATACAATAATCACAACGCGCTTCCACGGCATCAGAACGGTCCGGTGCCGCAGGTTGCTGGCGGGCGGCTGTTCATCCTCGGTCCCGACACAATCAGCGGGCGAGATGTGTACACAGGACGCGAGTTGTGGGTGCGGGATCTTCCGGGTGTCGGACATGCCTTCACGAGCCTCGAGCACGAAAAGCAGCTTGCCGCCGGAGACCACCCCTATTTCCCGAATCAACCGGGCGCAAACTTCGTCGGCAGCAACTATGTCTCCGTCGGTGATGGCGTGTATGTCGTTTACAAGGGGCGCTGTCTGCGGCTCGACCCGGTGACCGGCGACACAATAAGTGAGTTTGAAGTGCCCGGGCGCGACGGCGGCAATGCACAGATGGGGTGGGGTTTTGTAATTCACGATGACCTGCTCGTCACCGGTGCTGACCCGCAGATATTCGATGACGCGCCCATCGGGGGAGAGGAGTCGTGGAATGCCACCTCCAGTGAGCGGCTGGTCGTCATGAACCGGCACACCGGTGAAGTGCTGTGGGAGACGAAGGCGCGGATCGGCTTCCGCCACAACGCCATCATCGCCGCGGGCGGGATGGTGTTCGTCATAGACGGCCTCTCCGAGCAGCAGGTTGAGATGCTACAGCGGCGGGGCCAGAGTCCCGAACAGGCGCCACGAGTGATGGCGTTCGACGCACGAAGTGGGGAAAGGCTGTGGGCGGGCAACACTGATACATTCGGCACGTGGCTGAGCTACTCAACTGAGCACGATATCCTGATCCAATCGGGCCGTTACGGGGCACGGCGACCGCTGCCGGATGAGCCGCGCGAGCGGATGCTGGCTCATCGCGGGACCACCGGCGAAGTGCTGTGGGAGCGATCCGCGAGATACTCAGGCCCGATCGCGCTGCGCGGTGATCAGATCATCACCGGGAGGGGAGAGCCGGCCATTGACCTGATGACGGGCGAGAATCTGACCCGCCGCCATCACCTGACCGGCAGGGAGATCCCATGGCGCTTCACTCGCAGCTACGGCTGCGGCACGCAGAACGTGTCCCAGAACCTCATCACCTTTCGATCTGCAGCCGCCGGATATTACGACCTTGCTGCTGACGGTGGGACCGGCAATTTCGGAGGCACCAAGGCCGGATGCACGAATAATCTGGTGGTCGCCGACGGTGTTTTGAATGCCCCCGAGTACACCCGAAGCTGCTTCTGCAGCTACCAGTTGCAGACATCCTACGGGCTGGTGCACATGCCGGATGTGGAGATGTGGACCTACCTGGACTTCGAGCGCGGGGCTGGTGTGGTTCGTCGTGCAGGAATTAACCTCGGCGCCCCCGGTGGCCGGCGTGATGATGCTGGCACGTGGTGGATGGAGTACCCGTTCTCAGGGGCATCAGCGCTGGAGCTGCCGATAGAGATGACCGGTCTGGAGGAGACCGCCGGGGAGCCGCACACCTTCGTGCACCATTCCTCGTGGGTCGAAAAGGCCGGTGCAGGCATGGACTGGATCGCGGCTTCCGGTGTTGAGGGATCCACAGCGCTGCAGGTGGGTCTGACGGCCGAGGGGAGCCAGCAGATGGAGGATATGAGATATACAGTGCGCCTGCACTTTGTCGAACCAGGCGAGGCGGCGCCGGGCGAGCGGCAATTCAGCGTGCGCCTGCAGGAGCGCGAGGTCATCAGCGGTCTCGATGTGGTCCGTGCCACCGGAGGCCCCAATCGGGCGCTGGTGCAGGAGGTCACCGGGGTCGAAGCTGCAGAGGAGTTGCTGGTAGCTCTTGTGCCCGAAGGGGACGCAAAACACCCGCCGGTACTGTGCGGGGTCGAACTGCTGCTGGAGGATGGGACGCAATCTGCAGCGAGACAGAACCGGGCCGACGCGAGCTGTCGCTGGGCCGACGCGGCCCCCACATGGGCACAGCGTCTGGTCTCCCTGTTCAATCTCCTGCCCTTTATCGCCCTGTTCGGCTGACACCCACCGGCAGACCGGAAATCCATCTGCAACGTCTTTCTATCAGTGGGCTATCCGGGGTTGGGCAGGGGGACTCTCCATGGCCAACCACGACGGAATCGTTGACCACCAGAGCGTGCCAGCACCACGGGAACACTTCATACCGGGTGCAGAAGTGTTCTGACGTATCGGGCGACGCTCGCGATACCAGGCGTCAGTCGTCCACGATTCGGATTTCGTCTGATGTAATGGTTGATTTATCTATGGTGAACTCCGCATCCTCCGGGATGGGTGCATGCGGGCCGCCCCTGACATAAACGGGCGGCTCCTCGTCGAGCCTGATACCCTGCTTCACCAGCCTCGCTCGCAGGTCATGGGCGTCCAGCTCGCGCGGTGTCATCTCCTCGGCCACCGACATCGCAGCCGCCGTCCCTGCCGCCTGGCCCATGGTCATGCACGTCAGTATCAGTCTCGCACCGGATTGTGCCTCGAAGGTGGCTGACAGACAGCGTCCGGCGACAAGCAGGTTTTCCACCTCAAGCGGCAGCAGGCACCGGTACGGTATTTCGTAATACTGTCCGGGCTTCACATAGGCGTCGTAGCCGCCGGTCTCTTCGTTGGGCACACAGAAGG
>JBKHJK010000561.1:0-2757 GCA_046538215.1 Armatimonadota bacterium | reverse complement strand
CGGCGGCCCCACCCGTGAATACCTCGATCCCGTGCGATTCCTGTCCAATCCGTCCAGCGGCAAGATGGGCTGTGCGCTGGCACAGCAGGCCGCGGCGGCCGGTGCCGAGGTCGTGCTGGTTTCAGGCCCCGGGGCACTGTCACCGGAAGAGATGTCCGGCGAGAATCTTCGCGTGGTGAACGTCGTCAGTGCTGAAGAAATGTTCGCCGCGGTGAATGAGAATATCGCGGGCGCCGATGTGTTCATCGGTGCGGCAGCGGTGGCCGATTATACGCCCGCTCAACGCAGCGCCGAAAAGATGAAGAAGACCGACGAAGACCTGACCCTACCGCTTCAGCGCACGCCCGATATACTCAAAAGTGTTTCCACCGGGGAAGCGCGGCCCCGGTTCGTCGTGGGTTTCGCCGCCGAAAGCACCGATCTGCAGGCCAATGCCCGCAAGAAGCTGCAGGAGAAAAACCTCGACCTCATCGCTGCAAACAGTGTTGTCGAGGATGGTTCGGGGTTCGGTGCTGACACCAACCGCGTGACCCTGTTCGGGCCGGATGATTTCCGCCGGGAGCTGCCCCTTATGAGCAAATGGGCCGTCGCCGACATCATCCTGGAGCACGTTGCCATGCGGCTTGAATGACACGCCCTGCCGGATTTTACGGAGGAGGAACAAAGATGCCGCACACGTACCGCCTGACATCGGAATCAGTCACCGAGGGCCATCCGGACAAGATGTGCGACCAGATTTCCGACTGCATTCTTGATTACGTCATGGAGCAGGATCCGAAGGGCCGGGTGGCCGCCGAGACGCTGGTGACAACCGGCACGTGCCTGGTCGCCGGGGAAGTTACCACCGAGTGCTATGTGCCGGTGGAGCAACTCGTGCGGGAGAGGGTCCGGCAGATCGGTTACACGCGGGCGAAATACGGCTTTGACTGTGAGACTATCGGTGTCCTGACAGCCATCCACGAGCAGTCACCCGACATCGCTCAGGGCGTGGACATCGGCGGTGCAGGCGACCAGGGGATGATGTTTGGCTACGCGTGCAACGAGACCGAGCAGTACATGCCCATGCCGATCATGCTGGCGCACCAATTGGCGATGCGGCTGGCGGAGGTGCGCAAGACGGGCCAGCTGGCGTATCTGCGTCCGGACGGCAAAACGCAGGTCACCGTCGCCTACGAAGATGATAAGCCTGTCGCTGTGACAAAAGTGCTGCTTGCCGCCCAGCACGCCCCGACGGTCGGGCGGGATGAGCTGGAGCGCGATTTGAAGGAATACGTCGTCGAGCCGGTGCTGCCGAAGAACCTCTGCGAGCTTGGTGTGCAGACAATGATCAACTGCACCGGCAAGTTCGTGATGGGGGGGCCGCAGGCCGATACAGGCCTGACAGGGCGTAAGATTATTGTGGATACATACGGCGGCCTGGCGCGCCACGGTGGCGGGGCATTTTCGGGAAAAGACCCCACAAAGGTGGACCGCTCCGGAGCCTACATGATGCGGTATATCGCAAAGAATGTCGTCGCCGCCGGGCTGGCCGACAAATGCGAGCTGCAGGTGGCTTACGCCATCGGTGAGCCCGAGCCGTTCTCAGTGGCCGTGTTTTCGTTCGGCACGAACAAGATCCCCGAAGAGAAAATCGCCGACATCGTCAGCAACAACTTCGACCTCACACCGGCCGGTATGATTGAGAAGCTGCAGCTGCGCCGCCCGATATTCGCAAAAACAGCCGCCTACGGACATTTCGGCCGTAACGAGCCGGAGTTCACCTGGGAGAAGCTCGACGCGGTCGAAATGCTCAGGGAGGAAGCAGGATTATAGCGAACCGCAGCGGGACTGACGGGCCCTATCAGGGTAGTCTTTTCCCCGAAGACGAGCAGGATGACGGTCCCTTTGCCGAAGTCGTGGTGGATATCAGGGCCCGGTCACACGGAAAGAGTTCGGTGGACCGGGCCTTTACGTATCGTGTTCCCCAACGTCTCGTGGGCGAGATCACCATCGGCAGCTACGTCCTCGTGCCGTTTGGAAAGCGCCGCGTGCCCGGCTATGTCACCGGCTTTGCCGACCGCAAGCCGTCCTTCAGGCTCAAAGATATCATATCCACCCTGCTTGATCAGCCGGTTTTTGACGAGCGGCAGGCGGAGCTGGCCGAATGGATTTCTGAGCGTTATATGTGCGCGATGTCCGACGCCCTTGGGCTGCTGTTGCCCCCCGGTGGCACCCAGAAGGTCGAGACAACCGTCCACGTGACGCAGCAGGGCAGGGAGGCCCTCGAAGAAGGCCGCCTCGACAACGCTCCCCGGCAGCGGCAGGTGCTGGCGGCCATCCCCCCGGAGGGTATAGATCCGGGACACCTGTATGCGGGGATAGCAAAAAGGGATACCTCCGTAACCAAAAGCAGTGTCAGCGGCGCGCTGGGATCCCTGCAGGAGCGCGGTTACGTCGAACGTGACCGGCACCTGAAACGCCCCTCTGTCTCACGCGCTTCGCAGCAGGTTGTACGCCTGGTGGAATGTGATACGCCGTGGGAGGAAGTGCTTGAGGAACTGTCGGGGCGGGCGCCGCGGCAGTTCGAGACCATCGAACAGCTCCTGGCCTGCGATGACTGCCTCAATGTGGCAGACCTCAGCCGAAGTGCCGTGCGAGCGCTTGTAGACAAAGGCCTGGTCGAAGTTTCCGAGGAGGTCGTCCGGCGGGCGCCGGATATCCGAGAATGGACCGGCGCCAGCCACGACTTCCTCCCACTCACACAGCACCAGCAGGACG
>JBKHJK010000560.1:0-2757 GCA_046538215.1 Armatimonadota bacterium | reverse complement strand
GTGAAGGTGGTCGACGTTCAGGCCGGTCGGGTCTTCCCCGCGGACATGCCCGAAACAATCTCTGTCGGGGCTGTGGACTGGAACCAGGATGTTTCGGGCTATTCAAACTACGCGGTGGACGGGCAGGTGCTCGACGTGGTGGCGCCCGGAGATCTGCCCTTCACCACCAGTGTGCTGGAGAACTACACGTGGCGGATGATGCAATGGCTGGATCCCGAGGGCGACTACGAGTTGGGAATGGACCTTCTCGACACCCCTCTGGGTGGTACGTCATTCTCGACCCCGCTGGTGGCTGGATACGCGGGGCTTTTGCGCTCCCGATATGTGGACTTCGATTATCTGGACTTCCGCGATATCGTGCACTCCTCGTCGCAGGATCTTGGTCCGGAAGGCTATGATGTCGATTTCGGATACGGCGAACTGGACATGTATGCCGGCATCTTATACGGAGATACTCAAAACGAGGTTATCCCGGAACCGGGCACGCTGGCGCTGGTCGTGGCGGGCCTCGGCTGGCTGGCCTGGAAGCGGCGCAATCCATAACCGCCGAAAACAATGTCAGTCTCCGCTGCTGTTGCTGTACGATTAGAGCATAATGCCCGCCACTGTGAATGCCTCCCGCACACTGTCGCACTCCATTTGCACCGCCGCGTCACGCAGTATATAAAACGGGCCATTTTTCCCCGAGACGGCCCCGCGGCGTCTCCGACAGACTTTTGTGACTGGCGTCTTTTGCGTTTTTTATTGACGCTGACGGTGCACAGATATAATGTGGAATGTACAACAGTCTGCAGGGGCCGGATGTTTCATGAGGCAACGGTCTAAAACCAGATCCAAGGTGATAACGATGAGGACGACATTGCTTACTATTGCAGCGATAATGGCATTTGCCGCCATTGGCCCGGGGCTGTGGGTGGCGGCCCACGCTCAGGACGCCCCGGCCGAGGAGGGCCGGATCGTCACAGGTCTTGTTGTCCTGTACCAGGCCGATCGTATGACTGAAGACGGCTTGATGATGGATCTGGCTGAAAGTGTTGAACGCCTCAACCTGCAGGTACGTGCTGCTCCACCTCCAGCCGTGAGTGTGGAAGAGGGCGCCGTTGTGTTCGGCCCCTCTCCTGAAACATACATTCCCGGCGTATTCTCCAGGCGGCCCGCCACGGAGATCACAGAGGCTCTCAAGGAGACCGGCCAGATCACGGTCGAGGCCTGGATTTCTGCGGCGAACGATACCCAGGACGGGCCCGCTCGTATAGTCAGCATTTCCCGTGACGCCTCATCGCGGAACGTGACACTGGGTCAGGAGGGCTCACAGTTCATCCTGCGACTGCGTACTTCCGAGACGAATGAGCAGGGAGAACCACCGATCACCACGCCGGAGAATACCGTCCGTGCAGGTGAATTACAGCACCTTGCCGTCACGTATGACGGCCATGCAGCCGTCTTCTATGTGGATGGTGAACCTGTCTCGGAAACGACGCATTTCAGCGGTGACATGGGGATCGCCACCCTGCAAAACTGGGATGAGACGATGCACCTGATGCTGGGCAACGAATTCGATGGCCAGCGCTTCTGGTGCGGAAAGATCTATCTTGCCGCCATCTACCGGGACAGTCTGAGCGCCGAACAGGTACACCATAACTACGTTGCCGGGCTGCCTGGCGAAGATCAAACCGAGTAAGAACCGTGACGTGGTCAAAAGACAACGCACGAACGCTCTGCAGCGAAGTGTGTCTGCACCGTTATATGCAGCCATCAGCAGGAGATTAACGGCTGCCGGAGAGCACGCGTTCACTGTGAGCGGCAGTTGCCCGGAGCGGATATGTGTACGTCCTGTGCTATTACACCTGCACGTCACTGCGGCGGGAAAAATTGCTGATAACATCAACCATCGCCAGGTAATTCTCTTTCGGGATATAGTCCAGGGGGCTGGTGTTGCAGGCCGCTATATACCGTCCGCCCGGGCTGCCGATCTTCAGCATCTGCTCGGTGGCGGCGCGAATTTCGGGAATGGTCGCCTTCGTCAAAAAAACCACGTCCATGTTCCCGACCAGTGTGATGTCCTCACCGAAACGCTCCTTGATGTCGCCCAGGTCATTGGCCGCGGCCTCGACACCGTGGAAGGCGCTGAAGCCCAGCTCGATGAGAATGGGGAGAAGCTCATCGGCCTTCCCGTCACTGTGCAGCGTATAGGGAATGCCTGCGTCACGGAGCAGACCCGTGGTGATTTTCGTGCGCTCAAAGACCAGCTCCCGGAACATGTCGGGACGGATCATCAAACCGTTCTTGAAGGCACAGTCGCCGTCGAAAAGCACCAGGTCAATATCGAGCGGGATGATAACCTCCTCGATGGCCTTCCGGCAGCCCTCCTCCACCCAGTCAAACATCGCGTTGATGTATTCGGGATCGTCGTAAATGAGAAGCGAGAAATGTCCCAGCCCGAGCGCTGTGTTTACCGAGTGGAATGCCCACGGAAGGTAACATATCGCGACCATCCCTTCCTCCCTGATGCGCTGGACCCGGGGGGCCATCTCCTCACGGGCTTTCTCCCATTCCGGCTCAGGTTTGTCATAAAGCTTCTGCAGGTCAATTCTGCCGGTCTGGACGTAATGCGAGGTGCCGTCGGAGGCGACCTCGGAGGTGCTGCCGGGTCGCCGGGCCGGTGCCCAGACCTTCCGATACTCCCATCCCATCGTCCGGGCGAATTCTATCTCATCATCAATAGTCTCCATGGGACGCCCCAGCACGTATTCGGGC
>JBKHJK010000014.1:0-12909 GCA_046538215.1 Armatimonadota bacterium | reverse complement strand
CTGCAGGTACAGTGCGGAACCGAAATACAGGCGATACCGGTATTGGCGCCCAGGTCGGCGATTGCGCGGCTTACTTCCTCGGTAATATCAACAATCTCGCGGGACGATCCCGTTGATAGCGTCAAAGTTTTTACAGCCATCGTTGGCTCTCCCTGCAATTGATCATGTCGTATCGGCCGGCCGGAGGTCCGCCAGCCGCAACTGGAGGCTCACCCGGCCATTGAACTCATTGAACTCCGGTGTATAGGCCAGATCCACCGGCCTCCCGGGCCGGATCCATTCCGCCTTATCTCCCATACCGAAGCCGATGCAGTCGAATACGCGGTCGCCACACGCCGCCAGCAGCTTCAGGTGTTTGCCCTCGCGTCCCACCTGCCGGATCTCCACGATCTCGACCTGCGGGGCCATGAAAACCGGCTCGGGATTGGAGTGCCCGAACGGCTCCATGCGCTGGAGCTGCTGGACGAGGTTTTCGTCAACCGTTTCCAGTGGAACCTCTGCATCAATGTGGATGGTGGGCTTGAGGTCCTGTGGCAGAAGCGTCCGCCTGGCGATGTCGTTGAGACGCTCGCCAAAGGCAGGCAGCCTGTCGGCCGGAAGAGTGAAGCCCCCGGCGAGTGCGTGGCCGCCGTGACGTTCCAGCAAATCCGAGCATTCCTGCAGGGCGTTTGCGACATGGAAGCCTTCGATGCTGCGCGCCGAGCCGCGATACATATCATCCTCGCGTGTCATCAAAAAGGCGGGGCGGTAATACTCCTCCACCAGACGGGAGGCGACGATGCCGATGATGCCGGCGTGCCAGTCGTCGTCTTCGAGCACAATCACCGCATCCTGCTCGAAATCCACCCTCTGCGCAATCATGCTCTGTGCGCTGGTGAGGGTATTTTCTTGCTCGCGCTGACGGCGGTTGTTGAGCCCCTCCATATCGAGGGCGGCTTTCATCGCCATATCCTCATCTTCGGCGAGGAGAAGATCAATGGCGTCACTGGCGTCGGACATCCGCCCGCAGGCATTGAGGCGCGGGGCGAGGCGGTAGCTGATATCCTGAGCGGTGAGGGTGCCGTTGAGATCAGTCAGGTTCATCAGGGCAGTCAGGCCGGGTTTGCGTGTGTGGGGCAGAAGCTCCAGGCCATATTTGACGAATATCCTGTTCTCCCCGACCAGCGGCACCACATCGGCCACGGTCCCGATCGCCACGAGGTCGAAAAACGCCCGCCGCAACGATTCCAGCGGAATCTCCATCATCCGACAGACGGCCTCGGCGAACTTATAGGCCAGTCCCACGGCCGCCAGGTCATCGTCCGGGCCGTCGTAATCGGTGCGCTTGGGATCAACCACCAGGGCGTCCGGCAGCTCCGGCCCGGGGAGGTGATGGTCAATGATAATAAACTCCGCGCCCATCTGTCGGCCCTTATTGATCTCTTCGATGTTGCTGATACCGCAATCAACCGTAATGATGAGGTTAATATCGCGGTTGACGGCTTCTTCGATGGCGTAGGGGATGATACCGTACCCGTCCTCGACGCGGTGAGGGACGTAGTAATGCGCCTTGCCGCCGAGCCTGCTGAGAAACTGCACCAAAAGCGCCGTGGCGGTGATACCGTCGGCGTCGAAATCGCCGTGAATGAGTATGGGTTCGCCGCCGGCGAGGGCCTCGATCACCCGCTCGGCCGCCGGGCGCATATCGGGCAGTTGCATGGGATCGTACAGCGCCTCGAGACTCGGCTGCAGGAAGGTCTGCACGGCCTCGGGCGTTCGTACACCGCGGCCCCTCAAAAGCGAGGCGAGGATAACAGGAATATCTGCCGCCTCGGCGAGCTCCTGTTCCGCGACCTCGTCACGGGCACTGAGCTTCCAGATGCGCTCCTGTGAAACACCATCATCCATCTGCAAATACACAGCCATATCTATTCGGGCAGTCGGTCCTGCCCGATAATTTCACCACAACGGTTTTATCATCCGGCTACGTCGCGTCAGGCAGGTTCATCCAGGTTTGCCCAAGATCACGCAGAGCCGCCGCGGCCGTCTGCCAGGCTTCCAGCACATTTCCGGCCTCTTCATCGGGGTCAAACGACATCCGCTGCTGCAGAAGGTGCTGTATATCGGCGTCGCTGAAGCCGACGGTCCGGGCCGCTTCCAGCTCTGTGTCCGAAAAGCCCTCCGTCTGCAGCCTCTGCTGGTAGGCGCGGAAATCGTCGCCCGAGACATGAATCTCGGTGATACCCTCATCCGCAAGCGCCTGCAGATACGCGTCCATGGCGTCGGCGATGGCCACCATCTCTCCACCAGCGCGGTGCTTGTAACTGACCAGCAGAGCCCCCTGCCTATCAATCCACTCCTCATCGCCTGCCTCAAATGCGCCTCCGAGGCGGTCGAGAGTAACTTGTGCGGCATTGAAGGTGCTCATCTGTTCGGAAAAGGCGTCCATGAGATAGTTCAGCGCCGCGGCACGGGCCGCGGGAATCTCACTCGCGACCTCTGTCGGCAGATCCGGATAATCCACGGGCTGGCGCTGTGCGATTTCTGTGTAATCATCCCGGGGCGGGTCGCCACCGAGCGCCTCAGACGCTTTGCCCCAGGCGTCGAAGTTGAAATCGAGAATCTTACCGAAAAGACCTCCGGGAATGTCCAACCCCAAAAGTCCCATCGCTCCGCTGACAGGATCGGTGAGCAGGTCCACGGCAGTCTTGCCCTTGTTAATCCAGTCGATGGCCTTCTTTGCATTTTCGATCGCCGTCTTGCCGCTGCTGCCGTTGGGAGAGCCATCATCATTGCGCTCATCTTCGTCGATCGGCCTAATATTTGGGTTATCGGCACCGGGGTTGTACGGCCTGGGCGACACACCAAGCCTCTGGGGGCCGTTTCTGGCAGGGATCGCTCCGGATCCTCCGCCGCCACACCTGCCGGATCGGCCCCGACTTCCGCTTCCGCCTCCCCGCCACGCCAGCATCGTGCCGTCGAGACTGCTCGTGGCCAGCATCATCCCGCCCGGACTGTGCGGAGTTCGCCAGGTGGTCTCTGCGGCGGTCTCAGGTGCAAGCAGGCCACTCAGTTCCGCCTGCCAGGCCTCACTGACCATCTTTACAAGCCTGCTCGCGTTGCCATCACCGTGTTCGCCGTCATCGAAGAGGGCTTCAAGCGCGACTGACAGATGCCCCAGATCAACCAGGTTTTCGATGGATTCGTGGCGGTCAGGCGCGCCTTCAAACTGCCCGGCGAGCTCCATGATCTGCTGGTGATGCCGCTTGCCCCACTCATAGCGGTCGCGGGCGTCATCATAGCGGTCCGCAGGGTCATTGGGCCGGCCGCGCTCTGTCGGTACTCCCTGCAGCGTCCAGCCGGTATCGCGCAGCTCCTCGCTCAGGGGCCAGGCTGGATTATCGGGATCCGGCCACGACAGCCGGACTGTCTGAAACGCGTATCCGTGGCTTTTATCGTCATGCGTGCAGCTCATCGGGGCAATTGCGTCATCGTATTCGATGCTGATGCTCCGGCCCCGCAGATCGGCGATCGAAACAATGCGCCCCAGATCGTCGGCCTCGATGATAAAGTTCTGCGGGCGTATCACCTGCATGGTGGTGCGTGAGTAGCCGTGCGGAAAGTAGCGGACGAAAAAGCCATCTGCGTCGAACGACCACCGCCCCAGGGGCACCTCGGGTCCCTCTCCGGTGCGGGGAGCTTCGCCGGGACGGATGGCGATCTCCTCAAGCTCGCCGTAATCGAAGTCGGTTGCTGAGGTCAGCTTTGAGCGCAATCCTGCTTCGGCCTCCTTGATTTTGCGCAGCGGGTCAGGCAGATCAACGAAGGCCTGGTCGTACAGCTCCTCGGGCACAAGACCCAGCGCGCCACCATTTAGCTTCCGAAGCTGGTCATCTGTCAGAAGCGTTTCGGCGGCGTCCTGCAGCTCCCGGGGCATGTCGGAGATCTTCGTCTTCGCCTGGATGCCCCATATCAGCGACTGGATATTCGTCTGCGGAATATTGGGATAGTCCAGTGATTTGCGGAGAATGTCGGTGACGGGCTTTGCCGCCGAACCCTTCAGCTCCGCTGTCAGATAGCCGTCTCCACTCCCCGGCGCATACGCCCCGGCGTGCAGACAGTATGATTGCGCCTCCATTTCATAGGTCCCCGGAGCCGCGAGCAGGTATCCTCCGTCCGGGTCCACTGGAAGCTCCGACAGTGGAGCCGTATAAAGCGGCTCGAAATCATCCAGAAACGGGACCCCCGTAATGGCGTCTTCGAAGGTCGTGGTGATGGCGGGATCCTCGTTCAAAATGCGGCCCAGATCCGGGATCTGCAGGCGCAGCTCCTCCCGGGCCTTTTCCTTTGCCTTCTCTTCAGCCTCTGCCTTCGGATCGGGTTTGTCGGTGGGAATTTTATCCTTGAGGTCGTCAAACAGGCCAGCGGTGGCGATGGAGGTACAAAGCGCGACAACGACAGCGGCGACGGCAATTGTACAAAAACGTCGCATGTGTCTCATCCCCCTTCAGGAATACCAAAAATGCCGCAACGCCCCGGCAGTAGAAAAGAAAAATGGCGCCGCCCGCTACACTGGCGCAGCGCCACCGTTTGTGTCTTTCAACATTCAACGCTGCACCTCTGGATAACAATTATACCAGATTGTGCAGCCGGTTGGAAAACGCTTATTCTGTGCCGGGCACGTTTTCTTCATGCAGCTTTTCGACAAAGCTGTCGAGGCTCTGTGGGCCCAGGTCGCCCTCCTCGCGATCCCGAACCGAAACATCGCCACTTTCCTGCTCGTTGTCGCCCACGATGAGCATGTAGGGGTACTTCTGCATCTCCGCGTTGCGGATCTTCGAGCCCAGGGTGGAGGTGTCGGTATCAACGTCCACCCGGAAGCCCTCCTGCTTAAGGCGGTCGGCGACCTCGAAGGCGTAATCATCATGCCTGTCTGCAATCGGCAGGACGATGACCTGCACCGGAGCGAGCCACAGCGGGAATGCGCCGGCGTAATTCTCGATGACGATGCCCAGGAAGCGTTCAATTCCCGCCAGGACCACGCGGTGGATCATCACCGGCCGGTGCTCGTGCCCGTCTTCGCCAACGTATGTAATATCGAAGCGTTCGGGCTGGGTGAAATCGCACTGGATGGTGGCACACTGCCACTGCCGGCCAATGGCGTCCCGAACCTTCACGTCTATTTTGGGGCCGTAAAACGCTCCACCGCCCTCATCGAGGTCGTACTCGATCTCTTCAGATTCCATGGCCTCTTTGAGAGCCACCGTCGCCCGCTCCCACTGCTCATCAGTGCCCACAGATTTCTCCGGGCGGGTTGACAGGTAGAAGTCGTATTCATCGAAGCCGAAGACCTCCAGCATATCGCTGGCGAATTCGATAACCCCGATAATCTCATCCTGCAACTGCTCGGGCGTGCAGAAGATGTGCGCGTCATCCTGCGTGAAGCCCCGAACTCGCATCAGGCCGTGCAGCACACCACTCCGTTCGTGCCGGTGAACGGTCCCGAGCTCGAAATACCGCAGTGGGAGATCGCGGTACGAGCGGGTTTTTGTCCCGTAAATGAGCAAATGCCCGGGGCAGTTCATCGGCTTGATGCCGTATTCCTGCTCCTCGATCTCCGTGTAATACATCGGATAGCCCTGCTGGGCGTGTCCGGAGGTGTGCCAGACGTCTGATTTAATCAGGTGCGGGGTGCGCAGGAGCCTGTATCCGCGCTTGATGTGCTCTTCAACGGAAAAGTCAGTGACAATCTGCCGCAGCATTGCCCCCTTGGGGAGATAGTACGGAAAGCCGGCTCCGGCCTCCTCGAAGAAGGTGAAAAGCTCCAGATCGCGGCCGAGCACCCGGTGGTCGCGCTGCTTTGCTTCTTCCAGGCGGTCCAGATGCTCCTGCAGCATCTTCTGTTTGGGGAAGGAGATGCCGTAAATGCGCTGCAGCATGGTGTTGCGTTCTGATCCGCGCCAGTACGCACCGGCCACGGAGGTCAGCTTGACAGCGCCGATCCGGCCGGTTGAGGGCAGATGCGGCCCGCGGCACAGGTCGGTAAACTCGCCGTGGGTGTAGTGCGTGACTTCAACGATGTCGAAATGCTCGGAATGCTCATCCATGAACTCCTGGATGGCGTCGTGTCCGCGGGGCGGCTCCTTTTCGGTCTCAAGGGCGACGACGTCGGAGGTCAGAGCCACCTTGTAGGGGTTGCCGCGCTCCTGCCAGTAGGCGGCTGATTCGCGTGCAGGCATGGCCTCACACACGAAGTCGAGGTCCGCCTCGATAATCCTCTGCATTTCCTGTTCGATCTTTTCGAGATCCTCATCACTGAACGGCTCGTCAACCTCGAAATCGTAATAGAAGCCGTCTTCAACGGCCGGACCGATGGTCGGCCTGGCCTCAGGAAACAGGCGGGTGACGGCGTCGGCCATCACGTGGGCGCTGGAGTGCCAGTACACGTCTTTGCCCTCGGGATCGTCAAAGGTGAGAATTGAGAACTCAACGTCCTCATCCAGCGGCTTTGTCAGATCGGTAACCTGTCCGTCAATTTTTGCTGCAACGGCGTCTTTGGCCAGACGCGGGCCGATTTTTTCAGCAACCTCCAGGGATGTAGTCCCTTTTGGCACCTCCATTTCGGAACCGTCTGGCAGGGTGACTGTGATTTGCTCGGCCATCAGGACTACCTCCTTTTGGAGCTGGCACGCGACGCCAGCTCTAGGGAGTTTCGCAGAAGACGCAAAACTCCGCGCTGAGATGCGGGAGCTGGCAGACGGTGCCAGCCTCCTGAAAGCAACCGGCAGAAACTACTCCGGCAGGTTGGCGTGTTGATGCAAATTCAGCCCGGGCATGCACCCGGGCTGGTCTATATTGCGGGGTGACCGGCAGCAGGCTGTCGTGCGCGGTCATGGCGCAAATGCGTGCCGGGCACCGAACAAAAAAGCCGCCGGCACAGGGCCCGCGGCGCTGTCTATCAAAATGGTGGGCGCTGGTGGACTTGAACCACCGACCTCTACCGTGTCAAGGTAGCGTTCTTCCCCTGAACTAAGCGCCCACGTAACAGCCATAAAAGTATAGCAAAGGCGCCGGGAATTGTAAAGCCGGGCAGGATACCAGCCCAAAGCCCTCGTCTCGGAGACGTGTTTGGCGTCTGATGCTTCACCCGTCTATGGATACGTTGGTCGTTTTTTGCGGATCAGACACATGGGAGTTCCCCTGGCTCTGGCCTCTGAAGTTTGGCACACCACAGCCAAACCTCCTCGTGGCTCGGCCCTGGATTTTCGCCCATTAAAATCGAGGGTGGGCATGTCGTTGTCCTATATACCCAGCTTCCAGCCCGAGTCCAGCCCTGTGGTGGCAACGTGCCTCATCAACTGTGAGTCCGGCGACTCGGGCTGGAAGCTGGCACCAAACGACGGTGCCACCCTCAGGCTGTAAACATCACAGCCCTCGGGCCGAGCCACGGAGAGTTTTTTGTTTCGCTCAATGCGTCTGTAAAGGCACCAGCCCCGTAAGGTTTATAAGTGAGTGGTGTGCCGTGTACAAAGCCCCAAAGGCTCTGTCGGGCCCCCTATGTGCGTGGTCTCCACCCTGTGCGGAGAAAGTGCGCGCGACATTGCTACGTCATGACCATAGACACATCCACGCTCGCGCGGGGATGGCGGAGGGCGTGCCGAAGAAAAAAAACCGCCCGATGGTCCGGGCGGCTTCATAGAGGGTGCGGCAAACGTCTGTCACTGTCGGACCTGCAGGGGCTGGCGGATTTCCTCGACCACCTGGTCACCCCTGCGAACGACTGTCACCAGCTCATACTCCCCTGGCTCGACTGTGTTGCCCTCGATGTCTGTGCCATCCCATGTGAAGCGGAACGGTGTGATCTTCTCGCGGCTCCAGCGCCTGATAATCGTGCCGTTGGGCTTCTGAATCTCGCATATCAGCACCGCCCCCGGCAGATCCTCTGCAGCACCGGCGGTTATCGTGGCAACCGTGCCGCTGTCATCGGGCGAGAGATGGATATAGACATCCTCCGGTGCGACCACTGCATCCTCCTGCAGCACCCGCACTCTGCGGACGCGTTCAGATGACGCGCCCTGTGGCGAGGTCGCCGTCATCCGCACCAGGTACATCCCCGGACCCTCAAACTCCTCGCGGTGTAGAAACTCTCCATCCTCGACGCTCACAGATTTGCCGTTTACTTCAAAGGTGGCAACCGAGAACGAGTCAGGAATGGCGCCACCTATGAAGATGTGGCTGCGGTTGCTCACCAGCAATGGTTCGTCTCCGGCAGTGGGGTCTGTGAGAAGCGTCAGATGGACACCACCATCAGTCCGGGCGGGTGCGGTGTCTGTGGCTTTTGCTGTAGATACGTCCGTTGTATCATCCGATGGTATTTCTGCAGAATCTTTTGCGGCCGGTGCCGTGGCTGTCTCAGCGTCTCTGTGAGCGGCTGTGGATGTTTCTTTCTGTGATGATGTGGCCGCCTGTGGTTCATCGGAAGCCTCCTCAGTTGTCGTCGGCGATTTTCCCATGCTGTATGTTGGTGCAGGGAAGTCCTGTGGAGGCTGGTACGTTTCCTGGCGGCTCTGTTGCGACTGGCTCGGTGATTCGTCCGGTTCTCCGTGATTTGCGTCGTCTGTTGCCGCTACCGATGTTTCAGCGTGTGTCGTCTGCGGTTTTGCTGTCATCTCGGGTTCATCAGGTCGTGCATCGGCGACTGCGGCGGGGTTATGGCGCGAGGCGGAGGCCAGCTGAATGCTTTTCCCCTTCCCCTTGCGATATGCGTACACCCCCGCGCGTTCGCCACCGACCAGCAAGTGCCCCTCGGCAATCGTGGGTGAGGTGGCGAGTGGTTCGCCGATGAAGTGCTGCCAGACGACCTCGCCGTCGTCCATCGACAGGGCGCGCAAATGACCGTCTCGTGAAGTAACGTACAGAACGCTGTCCTGTACGAGTGTTCCAGATGCCGATATTGCCGCAGGCAGGCGCGTGCGCCATTTTTCCTTCCCGTCACGTGACGACAGGCCGAAGATCTCTCCACCCCGGGTGACCACCACGAGGTTATTACGGTCAACCGAGGGAGAGGAGGTCACTCTTCCGGGCACGCGCTGCATCCACCGAATCTGCCCGCTCGGTACGTCTATGGCGGTAACCTCTCCGGCGTAATTGGCGGCGTAGATTGTTTCACCAAGGATCGCCGGAGCCGCCGTGAGGGGTGCCCGGGTATCCAGCGCCCACACCCGCTCACCGGAATGTTCGGCAAATGCGTAAAGATGGCCGTCGGTGCTGGCACAGAGAATAGCCCCGGCCTTTTCGGTCGCCTCTACGTTCGCATCAATACCCGCGGGAATCGTCCAGACGGCCTTCGAGGGAGCCGCGATGATCGCCCCGTCAGTCTGCCGGGTCCATTTCACCGCGCCATTGCGATTGAGGGCGTAGAAGCGACCGTCGCCGGCACCGAAGAAGATCAGACCCGAGGAGGTGACCAGCGGCGAGCTTGTCACCGCCTCACCGGCGTCGAAGCGCCATGCTAGGTCTCCGGCGGGGACGGATGTGTCAGCGGGAGCCTTTACGCAAAACAGATCCCCGGCATCAGTGCCGAAATAAATATGCCCATCGTAAAATGTTGGGCCCGAGGTGATGGGAGCGTTGGCCGGGAAGCGCCATTTGCGTTTGCCGGTGTCGAGGTCCACGGCATAAAGCCACCCGTCCTGGCTGCCTACATAGGCGATACCCTCGCTGATGGCCGGACTCGTGCGCACCGGTCCTTCGGCGTCATACTTCCATACGAGGTGAGCCGGAGGGAGGAACTCCTCGCCACTGGCGAAGGTTGACTGCGCTCCGCCGCCCGCCCGGGGCCAGCTGTGACGGTGGGTTGGGAAGAAGAAGGGCCGGGTGGTCACGGAACTTTCGCCATCGGCTTCCTGGTACACAAATCCGGCGCTTGCTCCAAGACTGCCGACCGAGCCGCCGCTGGAGGTCCACCGGGTGTCTTCTCGGGCCTTCAAGGGCCGTCCGAGCCTTATGCCCCAGTCGATTCTTTTGGTGAGCATCGCGCCAAACTGCCAGTCGCCCTCAACATGTTCTGCAAAAGCGCCGACGCCGAAATTCTCGCACTGTCGGTGCAGCTTCAGGCTGTAGCCGAACTCATCACGGATCAATCCCGCACCACCGCGCACGAGCGTCCGTTCGTCGAGGGGGTAATCGTAGTTAACCAGCGCCGTGGAATGGCCGCTGCCGCCGGTGTTGAAATAGTGGTCGGCGGTGATGTTGAAATCGGGACTGATCGGCATCCACAGACCCAGGTCCACGCCGCCGAGCAGATGATCGGATGAGGAAGTGTCAATATTCAGATGCGGATGGGCGTAAAGTATTGGCGGAGGCGTGACGTTCTCGGTCTCCTGGCACAGAGCGGAAGCTGCGAGAAAAAGCACCAGGGCCAGAGCACCCATTGAAGCTCGCGCTTTTCGAGTCATCGCAGGCCCCCAGCACTGATATGTATTTACAGGATTGCACCATTAATCTTATACTGGTCTAGACAGAAAGTCAAATAAACATTCGCCATCGTCGTGGGACATTCCTTCCCCGATTTTCAGAAATTGATGTATATGAGAAGTGATTCTTACCCTGGATGTCGAATGATGCTATGAGCACACCGCCGTGGCGTTTTTGACCTGAACAAAATTAGCCGCCACCTGGCATCACAGCGGACACATTTCTTCCTGTCTTGAATGTCTGCAATCAGGGTTGATGTTTTCATGAACGAAAGCAAGTTCGTCCAGATAGGTGCGGGCAATATTGGCCGGTCATTCATCGGCCAGCTTTTCGCACGAGCCGGTTTTGACGTCACCTTCATTGATGTGGATCCGGTCATCGTCAATGCGCTGAATGAGCAGGGACGGTACCGGGTGCAAATCAAGGGGCCGGACCCGGAGACGATATGGGTCGAGGGCGTGCGCGGAGTGGATGGTCGCGACCGGGAGAATGCCGCCCGCGAGCTCGCCGATTGCCGCCTGTGCGCCACCGCCGTCGGCCCCGGGGCACTGAAGCACGTGTATCCCACCATCGCCATGGCACTTGAGATGAGAGTCGAAAACAACGAGCCGCCCCTGGACATCATCATCTGCGAAAACATGCGCGCCGCCGCCGACGCGTTTCGACAGGGGCTTTCGGAGCTTGTGCCGGACGACTTTCCGCTGGAAGAAAACGTGGGTCTCATCGAAACCAGCATCGGCAAGATGGTACCCATCATGAGCGCCGAGGACCGTGCCCGGGACCCGCTTTTGGTCTTCGCCGAGGCTTATAACACCCTGATCTGCGACCGGCACGGCTTCAAAAACGAGATCCCCGACGTTCCCGGGCTGGAGCCGAAGAAAAACATGAAGGCCTACGTGGACCGCAAGCTCTTTATCCACAACCTCGGCCACGCGCTGTGTGCCTACCTGGGTCACGTGCACGACCCCTCGCTGACCTACACATACGAAACCGTTGAGCATGATTTGCTCGGGCCGGCCATCCGGGCTGGCATGATGGAATCGGCCAACGCGCTGATCGGGCTCTATCCCGATGAGTTCAACACACACAATCAGGCCGAACACGTCGAGGACCTGCTGCAGCGCTTCGCCAACCGCGCTCTGGGAGACACACTGTACCGGGTGGGCCGGGACGTACAGAGAAAGCTGTCACGCGAGGACAGGGTGATCGGGGCGCTGGTCTATGACCTGCAGCACGGCGTGACGCCACAGGTCACCGCTCTGTGTGCGGCCTGCGGAATGCGCTTTCGCGCGACGGACGAAGCGGGTAAAATGTATGCCAGAGATCGTGAGTTTGCCCGCGAGATATGGCCGCAGGGTCTCAAACACATCCTGTCAGAAACCTGCGGACTGTCAGCGCGGGGCGCTGAAAAAGAAGCCTGCGAATTGATAGAGAGCGCCGACCGGCGGCTTCACGATCTTATCATCTGCGGTCACCGTGGGCTTCAGCCGGTCCTGGAGTGATACTGATGGCAGCATCCGAAATACCTGAACCTGTAGATGCGCTGGTCATGAAGCTGGCGACCGTCGCCCTATTTTTATTCCTGGCCGGTTCGCTCGCCTACGCGTATCCGCAGTTCCTCCCGGCCGGGCCCGAACAGGCCGTCAATCGTCTCCTGAAGGCCCAACAGGCTGACTGCTGGGGTTACGTCGAGGCAAATTTGCTGGGCGCCAGGGAGAGAAAATACGAATATATCCGCGCCGCCGCCCGCTGCAACCTCCTCGGATACTGCGCCCGTGGCGACAGTATCCAGCGCACCTTGTGGAATCTCGATCCCTCCATGACGCAGGCGCGACTTCGGATGCTCGAGTATTATCAGTCCGAACGGGACGAGATGATCATTGCAGTGTGGACGGATTACCGCCTGGAGAAGCACGGCAACCAGTGGTTCATTGTGCTCGACAGCATCCTGGGCGAGGGCGGGATTGACGAATACCTGCAAAAGCGAGGTATCGGCCCCGGCGACGTCCAGACAGCGCACCTCCAGTCTTAGCCCGTCTCTGCAAGAAGTTTTGTGTATCAAAAATAGTGGCTCATAGAACTCTCGTCCTGGAAAACGGGCTGGACTCGTGCTGGAAGCTGGCGGATGTTCTTCGGCTCGCTGAGCGAACCGAACACACAGCAATCCGCCACCTGCGATTGCCAAAGAACGCCAATCGCAGGCCGAGCCACGCGGAGTTTTGTAGTATTCAAAAGTCTCTCTCAAGAATGCGAAAGCACGGGACAAGTTCCAGTGAACACCCAAAAGACCCCGTGGCTCGGCCTGAGACCGCGTCGTTTGCACGGATCATCCATGGAAAGCGATGTCAAGGCAAAAGTCATCCCGTGGCTCGGCCTGAGACCTGCATTGTTCGCAGGGCTCATCTATGGAAAGCGAAGTCAAGGCAAAAGTAATCCCCTGTGCTCTGGCGAGAG
>JBKHJK010000559.1:0-2767 GCA_046538215.1 Armatimonadota bacterium | reverse complement strand
GTTCAATGGTGAAGCTGCGGGTGATTTGTTTGAAGTCCGAATATTTCAGCTTGAGGGTGATTGTTCGGCCAATGAGCTGCTTTTCACGCAGCCGCCGCCCGAGGTTCGTGGCCACCGACAGAAGAATCTTTTCCAGAAACTCCATGTCCCTGCTGTCTTCCTGAAGCGTTGTTTCCTCGCTCACCTGCTTGCGTTCGGGCTGTTTGCCGTATTCATGGACCTCGTCGCTGCCCTGCCCGCGAGCGGCCTGGTGCAGGGAAGCCCCGTGTTTGCCGAACTCCTTCTGAAGCAGTGTCAGGGGGATCTGCCGGAGCTGGCCGATGGTGCGGACCCCCATGTATCGCAGCCGTTCGGCTGTGGCATCCCCGATACCCGGCAGCTCGGAGACATCCAGGTCGGTGAGGAACTCAGCGGCGCGGTCATCCGGAATCTGCGTCAGGCCGTCGGGCTTGTCCCAGTCGGAGGCAATCTTCGCCATCAGCCGGTTGCTGGCGATACCGATGGACAGAGTTACCCCGAGATGCTGGTGAATACGCCGCTTGATCTCTCGGGCGACCTCGGCAGGTGGGCCGAAAAGCTTCTGGGTCCCCGTGATGTCCAGGTACGCCTCATCAACCGAGACCTGCTCCACTCTGGGGGTGTAGCTGAGATACACTTCCACGGCCTGCATTGAATAGCTTCGATACAGCTCCATGTTCACGGGCAAAAAGACGGCATGGGGGCACAGCTCTTTCGCTTTCCACATCGGCATCGCCGAATGGACTCCATATTCACGTGCCTCATACGAGGCAGCCGAGACCACCCCACGCCCACTCTGTCCGCCGACAATCACGGGCCTGTTCTGATACTCCGGATTCTCGACCTGCTCAATGGATGCAAAAAAGGCGTCCATATCGGCGTGAAGAAGCTGTTTGTCAGCCATGACATCCTCCCATACAAACATCTGTTCTATTTTTATCATATCATGCCGTCTGCCTGATGTCCACACGCTCCTGTCCGCTGCTATAGCTGGCATGAAATATGCTATAATCGCTGCAGTCCGGCCACGCAAAGCAGGCGTATTGAGCGATGAACAACTTTTGTGTCCCGGCTTGCGTCTCAATGTTGTATAATGTCTCCGGTGCATTTGGAGACGCGGCGGTGTCAGGCGGCCGTGCAACTGCTGTCCGGACCGGGTATCGAGTGGCGACAATCCAATGAATGGAAGGGCGCATATATTGACGAAAACCAGGGTAGGCCATTGGGCATTTGTGCTGGTACTGCTTGCCGCGTGTGTGGTGGTGATTTGCACCGGCTGCGGTCGCGAATCTGACAATTTGACAGGTTTGAGCCCCGAGGTCGAGCAGGCCCGCGACCAGTTTGGTGCCGAGCGGTCCGTCGAAATCCTGAAAGCGGAGGCGGAAGCGCAGCAGACAGCGGCCGCGTGGGAGCGACTGGCCCAGGCCTATACTCTGGTCAATGACCCTGAGGAGATGAAAGAAGCTCTGCAAAAGGCGCTGGAGAAAGACGCCGAATACCCGAGGGCTGTTGTGGGCATGACTGTCATTCTGCTCGGGGAGAACAAACCGGAAGAGGCGGAGCAGATGATCCGGCGGCTGCTCGATGCCGATAATAACGGCGGGGCGTTTCTTCGTCAGTGGACCCCCATTCTTTGGATGATCCGGCGGCTGCTCGATGCCGATAATAACGGGCCCGGCGCCGCACAGCTTCTGGCGGGACGCGCGTTGATGCAACAGGATAAGATTGACGAGGCGATTGAGCTCCTGAGGGACGCCACCGGGACAAACCCCAACTACCCCCCGCTGTACTACGGGCTGGGTGATGCGCAACTGGCGGCCGGCGAGCCCGCGGAGGCTGCAGCTTCGTATAAAAAAGCCGCCGCTCAGGACCCCGCGGAGCGGTTATACCGGCGAGCGCTCGTGAGAGCCCACGTCCAGGCCGAGCAGTTTGACAAAGCCGTTGAAGCCGCCGGTGAGGCGGTTGAAGCGCTTCCAGACGATGCCGTCATGTGGTTTGTGGCCGGAACGGTGTACGCCCGCACCGACGAAATTGATAAAGCCATTCATGCCTATGAGCAGGCCCTGCTGATCAACCCGAACTTCGCGGCGGCAGCAAACAACCTCGCAGTCCTGCTGGCAGATGAAGGCAAACAGCTCAATCGGGCCACCAAGCTCGTTCGCAAGGCGATCCAGATCTACCGCTCGAACCACGCCTTCGCTGATACTTACGGGTGGGTGCTCGTCCGCTCCGGTGAATACGAGCAGGGCATTGAACTTCTGCGAATGGTGCAGGAAAACTGGTCAAACAGTCCTGCGGTGAAGTGGCATCTCGGCTACGGTCTCGTCAAATCGGGGAAAGTCGCCGAGGGGAAGAAGCTTGTGGAAGAAGCCGCGGCAGCCAAAAACCGGCCCGACATCGCCTCGGCCGCCCGAGAGTTTCTCGACAGTCTCGAAAGCGAGTAACAGACTGGATTACCGGCCCTTCAACATCGCCAAACTGAGCGATGCTGCACCTGCATATTCGTTCAGCAATTACACGGATGCCACCATAGCATTTGAGGGAAAGTCAGCGCGTGTCCCGTTGGTGTAATTCACACTTTGCTTTTGTCACCCCCTCGAGCACCTTTCACCATTCTGCATCCTGTCTCCCGTCACCGTTTCAGGAGAGCAGTGTGCCAGGATCTTTCACATCCGACTCTTTAAATCCGAAACATCTCAGCGCCAGATGGACAAAGAACCCCACAAATCTCGACGAGGAGCGCCTGAAA
>JBKHJK010000558.1:0-2767 GCA_046538215.1 Armatimonadota bacterium | reverse complement strand
GGGCATAGCCAGTCCTCGGGAAGATCGTCGAATGAGGTCCCGGCTTCCACGCCGTTGTCCGGATCACCCTCCGCCGGGTCGTAAACATATTCGCACAGTGTGCACTGATATTTTTCCATTGATTGTCTTCTCCTTCACGCTGGGGTTTTCGTTCGTCTTATAGTGTAATGCTCGTGGGGAGTTTTGCCAATATTGATAATGGACATTATGCGTTCTCGCCAAAAAGGGCCGGCATCGGTGGTGACGCCGGCCCGTGGTGTTCCGGATGCGCTACGGCTTAGCCGTGACAGCATTCCTTGAAGCACAGGAACCAGTCGAGGCAGTAGTAATCCTCGCCGGCGCCGGTGACACGTTCGTCGGCGGTTCCGCACGAACCGGGCGGAGGAACGATGACGTCTTCGCCGAGTTCCCAGTTGGCGGGGGTGGCGATGTTGTACTCGTCGCTGTGCTGCATGGCAACGAGAATCCGCTTGATCTCGTTCATGTTGCGGCCGTTGGAGGCCGGGTAGTACAGGATCGCCCGGACAATGGCGTCGGGATCCATGATGAAGACGGCGCGGCAGGCGTGAGTGTCATCGGCCGCCGGATGGAGCATGCCGAACTTCGTAGCGACATCCATCTTCAGGTCCGCGATGACCGGGAACTTGACCTCGATGTTCTTCATACCGTTGAACTCGATGTCTTCTTTGATCTTTCGCAGCCACGCAATATGGCTGTAGTTGCTGTCAATGGACAGGCCGATGAGCTCACAGTTGAGCTCTTTGAACTCGTCCTGCATGCTCGCGAAAGTCATGAACTCTGTCGTGCAAACAGGGGTAAAGTCGGCCGGGTGGGAAAATAGGATCACCCATTTGCCCTCATAGTCCTCGGGGAAGTTGATCGGTCCCTGGGTGGTCTCTGCGGTGAAGGCAGGGGCCTTTTCACCGATAAGCGGGATGTTCGGGCCTTCGTTTGGAGCCTTTTCCTCGTCACACATGTGAATTGTCCTTTCGTCTTATGTTTGTATGTTGTGGCCTCCCTATTGGGAGGTCAGTTGAAACCGTGCTATCGAGTCTGTGGCTATCCTTCTTCACCCGCGGGCATGGTGAACGGCACCGGGCGCTGGCCGACTTCTTTGTCCAGCATATACACACCGTTGCCAGTATCGGCGACCATTTTGACCTTCTGGACCATCTCGTCGGCGGAATCTTCTTCCTCCACCTGTTCTTCGACAAACCAGCTCAGCATCGGCATGCTGGCATAGTCTTTGAGCTCGTGGGCAAGATCCATCAGATCGTTGATGCAGCCGGTGATGTGCTGCTCGTGCTCGAAAGCGGCCTCAAAAACCGACAGGGTGGATTCGAAATCGGCTGGTGGTTCCGCGATAGCCTGAAGCCTGACCCGGCCGCCGCGCTCCAGGATGTGATTGTAAAATTTCATCGCGTGGATCATTTCTTCCTGGGCCTGTGCCGTCATCCACGTGGCGAATCCGTCGAGGTTTTCATCGGCGAAATACGCCGCCATGGACTGATACAGATACGCCGAATACATCTCCTCATTGATCTGGTCATTCATGGCCTGTTCCATCTTTGGGTCTATCATGTACGATCCTCCATTTCATGGAGCGCCCCGGCGCCGGGGATAGCACACCACTCGCCGAATTCCCCGCATCCGCACACACCCCGTTGTACACCGCCTGTGCGCAACATTGTCGAAGTGTACAGACAACGGCTGGAGAAAAGGAGTTCAATATTCTGCAGTTTTTTAATGTGCTTACTCCCAAACCATGTTGACGAGAGGGATCATACGTTCAAATGCAGTCTTTTCAAGCTCGGCCGCGGCCAGGAGACGCTCGGCCCATTCACCGCGAACCTCGGGCTCACGCAGCCGTTCGGAGGCGATCGGTGAGGATATCGGCGGCCGGCGCGTCTCCAGTGTTTCGCAGACACGCTCGTACAGGTCGGCCATGTCCACAAAGGCCTCACGGACAAGTGGCAGCTCCTGGGCCGCCTCCCGGAAACACATGGCTGCCGCATCTCGAGCGTCCACCAGCACCTCGGCGAACCACTCATGTCTCAACAGGCGTTCATCTCCTTCAGGCCCGGCTGGAAAGATATCGTCATCAGCCATTGCCTCAGCCCACTTCATATATTCGGCCACAGGGCCGGCCGGTGACGCCCCGATTTCCGCGGCCTCCTCAATAGCCGGACGGAGAATCTTTTCGAGAGGGCCAGGAACCTTGCCACGACCAAACAACACCGCGAGATCAGAGGCGGCAGCCATCTTTAGATCCTGCGGACCGGGGGCGAAAAGAAAGCCGCGCCACTGTTCGGTGCTTGCTTCAACACCATAGATAAGGCTCCAGTCCACCGTCTCATCGTTCCAGCGATAGACGAGGACGGGTCTCTGATGCTCGATCTCCTCTGCAACTGCCGCGGGATCGGGAGTTTTCTCCTGCACGACGGCGCCGGGATATCCAAGATCTGCAAGGGTTTCCGGGAGGCGGCGCCAGCGGCTTTCGATTGCAGCCTCGGGGGCGAAATCGGGGTCGAACTCGAGCATAAACGCGGCATTCAGCAGCCCCATCAGCACGCCGTAGGAGACGTCCCGCTCCATCGTCATCAGTGCAGATTGCAGACAGACGGCCAGGCCGCAGCGGCCAGACAACTTCGACAGCGCCACCCGTCGGTCGGCCTCGATCGTCTTCACACCGCGACCATTCGGACCAGTGTCAAAAAGTCTGCCGCCGGACATCAAGCGCATCACCTCAGTGGTAGCATTATTGGCC
>JBKHJK010000557.1:0-2769 GCA_046538215.1 Armatimonadota bacterium | reverse complement strand
TGGAGTATCAGGTGGCGGCTGATGGTAGGCTCCGAGAAGTTTCTGACCGTCATTTTCAATGTAAACGTGCTGAAGCATCGCTGCATCGTACTCCTGCTGTTGATGAAAGTAGGGCTTTTACGCTTCTTCGGTTTGTGGTGTGATGGAATGTGTCTGAAGCTCTGCGAGCCACAGCTCGGTGGCCTCAATAGCGGGTGCGGGACTTGTCAGTCCGATGCGCTGCCAGAACGGTTCCTGGCGAACCGCTTCGACCTCCGCTTTGATCATTCCGTCGGCGAGTTTGTGCAGCTCCGGGCTCACCTGCTGTCGGGGGCCGAGATGCACAATCAGCGTCGGTCCGGTGAATTCAGGTGGATCGTCCACCAGGTCCATGCGTTCTATCTGCTCACGCATCCGCTGCGTCACCGCATACCCGTCAAAATCCACAATCGAACCTTCGGAGTGTTTGCTGGCGATTTCGTCGGCTTCGAACTTCTCTTCAGCGGTCATCATCGCCTTGATGAGGGACCGCCGCAGGTTCATCTTCAAATACTTCTGGCCGCTGATGACCGGCTCCCACAGCACGGCATAATCAAAGACATCGCGCAGATCGGCGGCCTGCATGGCGATGGCGGCTCCCAGCCGAAGCCCGAGCACACCAAGGTGAATCTCCTCGCCGAGTCGTTCACGAACGAACAGGGCGGCCTCCGTGGTGTCCTGCACCCAGTCGTTGAGGTCATAATCGTGGAATTCGCCCGGGCTGTCACCACACCCACGGTAGTCGAAGCGCAGACAGCTTATTCCGGCCGACGAGAGCGCCCACGCCGTCTCCACCAGCGAGCGGTGGGCACATTTCTCCTCTTCCGCAAAGGGAGCGGCGAAGAGCAGGGCCCATCGCGAATCGCCCCCGGCACGATGTAAAACGCCGTGGAGGAATTCGTCGTCCGACGGGATACGGACTATCTCTTCGGTGCGTGGGCTCACGCTATCAGCTCCGCTTGTTTTCTACATACTCCGCGATGCTTTCGACGGTCGAAAATGTCTCGATGTTGAAGTCTGCGTTTTCCAGCGAAATATCGAACTCATCCTCAAGCCCCACCACGATTTCGAACAGATTGACGGAGTCGATGTTGTGCACCTCCATCAGATTGTCCTCATCGGCGATGTCCGCGGCATCAATGTTCAGAAACAATCGTTCAACGATCATCTGCTTGATCTCCTGTTTGAGCTGCGTCTGTGCCATTTCGGATCTCCTTCATGTGGCTGGTATCTCGTATTAGATTATTGGTGGATCGCCGGTGGCTTCCAGGGGCCTGGTTTCAAGCGGTATCCACATACAGTCGTCTGTCGGTGGCCCGTCTTCATCTTCGAACATGTGGCGCCACCGCTGCTTAAAAACCTGCCAGTTTTTGATGGTGACGTATTTAAAGTTGAAATCCTGAGACCCGGCAGTCGTCGTGTTCTCGTAATGATAAATTGCAGCGCCAGGTTCGTACAGGATCGTCCATCCAGCTTCCCGGGCGCGATAGCAGAAATCAAAGTCCTCAAACTGCGCCGGATTAAAGACCTCATCCATACCGCCGAGGTCCTCGTAGAACTTTCTTCTCATCAACCAGCAGGCGCTGGTGAGACACTGGACTGATGCTCGTGAGCAGAACTCGGAGGCGTCTTTTGGGCTGCCCCGCCCGAGGTATTTCACCCGGCCTTCGGAAGAAATCCCGACCCCCGCACACTCGATATTGTACGGCTCGAAGGGGAACAGGAGCTTCGGGCCGACGATACCGACCTCCTCAGATGCGTCCAGCACACCTCCGAGCACAGCCAGCCAGTCCCGGCTGCGGACGGCCGCATCGTTGTCAATGAACGCAACATACTCCGCTTCGGCGACCTCAAGCGCCTGGTTTCGAGCAGTGCAGGCCCCCAGGTTGTCATCGTTTGCGATCAGCTCGAAGTCCACTCCCGCCTCCACACAGCGCGTGCGCACCGGCCCGTCAAGCATCTGCACAGATCCATCCTCGGAGCCGTTGTCCACGACCACGAGCTGGTCCGGCGGTGGCTCCGATGCCAGCAGCCCCTTTATACACAGCTCGGTGTAAGGCTTCTTGTTGTAACTTACGACGATGACAGCGGTGTCGGGGGTCATTTGTTACACGTCCAGTTCCTCAATGTGCTCGGTTTCGTTTTTCCGTGCCGGCGGTCCCGGCAGGCGCTGATGGGCTCGGATCATGGCCCATGCGAAGGCGGTGTGGGCCACCAGCGCCGCAGTTGCCCCTGCGAGCGCCCCGAGATACGCGATACCGCTGGCGGGCGATGACCACAGATCCACACTCCGGCGCCCGGCAATGATCATCAGACCGAAGAAAAAGCCGACACCTGCAAAGCCCACCATCCCGCCGACAATCGTCCCGGGAGCCATCAGCGCCATGTGAGCGATCGCGGTCTGAAGCGGATCGGGACCGACGTATCGGGCGATATTGCGGGCCAGGATAATCCACCACCCCGCCCCGGCGGCTGCTCCCGGAAGCGACGCCGCAACGAGAACCCCAATGTCGGCGGTCCCTCCGGTTGTGTCAATATAGGAGACTACAAAGAGCAGAAGCCCCGTGGCGATTGCGCCAATGAATGCCGCCGCCACCGCCAGCAGATGGCGGTAGCGAACACGGTAGGCCGGTTCGGGAGACGCTTCGTGGGTCATTGCGCGACACTCTCCTCGGCCGAGAGCCGTCTATCAATACCCGGTTACGATCTCCGCCACAGCTTTTGCGATATCCCTGTAGTCTGGGGTTGCAG
>JBKHJK010000556.1:0-2790 GCA_046538215.1 Armatimonadota bacterium | reverse complement strand
ACATGATCCCGTGTCACAGCCGGATTCACCGCGCTGTCAAGGACGCGCTATGGTGCTGGGAAAACGATGTGAGCTGGGAGGAGGCCCGCGAGCAGACGCTGCATTCCTTCGGCCACTACCAGCCTTGCAGCGCCCCGCAGAATCACGCATTCACCATCATCGGCTGGCTGTATGGAGAAGACTTCGGCGACCAGCTCTGTGCGGCCGTCAACTGCGGGTATGACACCGACTGCAGCGGCGCGACGCTCGGTTCGGTGCTGGGCATCATCGGCGGGGGCGAGGCCATCCCGCAGAAGTGGATTGACCCGATCTCCGAGCAGATCGTGCTGCATAAATTCACCCAGAACCTCGACGCCCCCGAAAGCATCTCCGACCTCACCGAGCAGACCATAGAGGTGGGCCGCCGGATGCTTGCCGAGCGGTCGGAGCAATCATCCATCGCCCCCGAAGCCGCCGAGCCGGAGGATCTGCTCAGCAGGCTGTATGATAACACCCTCGCTCTGGCGGCGCTGGAGCAGGACCCGCTTTCGACCATCGAGCGAGTGGACGGTCACGATCTGGCGCTCCATTATAACGGCGACCCGGTGATCAGGCCGGGTATCGAGAAGCTCATCGGCGTATCGGTGCGGAAGGATTACGAGCTTTTGGAGGCCGAGGTGACAATTGAGGCCCCCGCCGGCTGGAGGTTTCAGGAGGCCCCTGACAGCCCCACCCAGACCCGGTTTGTCATCGAGGCCGACAAAGTGGAGGGGGATAACTTCATCACTCTCTCCGCCACCGCCGGTGGTGAAACGCTGCAGGCCGAATACCTGATCCTGGGGCCGCAAAACGCACAGGGCTTCCCCTGCAGCGTCAATGTGGAGCGCTGTCCCGAATGCGGCGCGCGCGTCGAAAGCTGCATCTGCCCGTGACGACGCTGCATAAAAATGCAAAAAGGCCAGGCAAGTTGCGGTGAAGACCAAAAAGAGCTCGTGGCTGAGGCCTTTAGAGTTTGATACACAATAATCAAACATTCTCGTGGCTGAGGCCTTTGGAGTTTGATACACATCACCAAACTCCCCGTGGCTCGGCCTGGACGTTGCGCTGTTTGCAGCGGCCAGGTGAGAATTGCGTCGCGAGTTCGATTTACGGTGTGAAGCGAACTCCCAATTCTCAGCTTCCAGCCCGAGTCATGGCATCCCTGTCCCCTACATCTCAAAGAAGGGCCATATTAGCGGCGGCAGGGGTTTGTTTTGCAGTTGAGGCCGGTTCACAGAATGAAAGGGAGTGACTCGGGCTGGAAGCTGAAAACGCCGGACGACGCGTTTTCACCCTGGATTTGGACAACGAAATCCAGGGCCGAGCCACGGGATGTTTTGTGATGTTGTTCGACAAAACGCCAAAGACTCTCCGAGCCACGGTTGGTGTTTAATGAGACGCGATTGCATCTGCCCGTGAACGCCTGTGTGGGGCGTTTTGAACTTCACGCCGCATTGCCCCGTCACCGATGGAAAATGAAGCAAGCACCGGCCGTGGCTTTTCCGGCCGGTGCAGGTGGTGTGAATGAGCAAAGAATCGGTGACACTGGATATTCGCGGGATGCACTGTGCGGCATGTGCGCAGAGGGTGCAAAAGGCGCTGTCGGAGGCCGGAGGTGTGCAGACGGCGCACGTGAACTTCGCCTCCGAAACCGCCCGGGTGGACTATGACCCGGAGGCCACCGGCGCGGCGGCTCTCATCCAGGCGGTCGAGAGCGCCGGATATGAGGCCGAACAGCAGCGCCGGGGCATGCAGACCGTCGGACTGAAAATCCACGGCATGCACTGTGCGTCGTGTGTCAACAGCATCGAGGGCACCCTGGGCGCTCGCGAGGGTGTCGTCGAGGCCACCGTCAACCTCGCCACCGAGCGTGCGGATGTGACCTTCGATCCAGCGACCACGGATGTTTCAGAGCTCATTGCCGCGGTTGAAAGCGCGGGGTATGAAGTCGAAGAGGTCCGTGATGAGGAGATCGGGCGCCTGGATGACCGCGAGGCAGCCATCCGCCACCAGCTTGCCCTGTTCATCTTCGGAGCCGTGTTCAGCGCCGCGATTATGGCGATCTCGATGTGGATGGAGATCCCCTTCGAGGAGTATGTTCTCTTCGCGCTGGCCACCCCCGTACAGATCGTGGTCGGCTGGCAGTTTTACCGCAACTCTTTCGCCGCCCTGCGCCACGGCAACGCAAATATGGACGTTCTGATTGCCATGGGCTCGTCGGCGGCGTACATTGACAGCGTTTATTTCACCTTCTTCACCACCGGCCACGTGTATTACGACAGCGCGGCAATGATTCTCACGCTGATTACCCTGGGGCGTTTTCTGGAGGCGCGGGCGAAAGGCCGGGCGTCATCGGCCATCCAGAAGCTTTTGGAACTGGCGCCCCCTGAGGCTACTGTGATCCGTGAGGACGAGGAGCAGACCATTGCCGTCTCTGCCATTCAGACCGGTGACGAGATTGTTGTGCGGCCGGGTGAGAAGATTCCGGTTGACGGGCAGATCATCTCCGGCTCATCGGCAGTGGACGAGTCGATGATCACCGGTGAGAGCATGCCGGTGGAAAAATCGGAGGGTGACGAGGTCATCGGGGGGACCATCAACCGTACCGGCGCCTTCCATTTCCGGGCCTCCCGCGTGGGCGAAGAGACGGTGCTGCAGCAGATCGTGCGGCTTGTTGAGCAGGCGCAGGGCACGAAGCCGCCCATCCAGCGCCTTGCAGACGTGGTGGCCGCATATTTCGTCCCCGAAGTTATCGTCATCGCCCTCCTCGTC
>JBKHJK010000555.1:0-2794 GCA_046538215.1 Armatimonadota bacterium | reverse complement strand
ACGTGCATGTGACAGGCGATCTGACTGTCAATGCCAGCGACTTCCAGGGCTACAACGGCATTATCATGGTGGATGGTGACGTTGACTTCAAGGCCCACGGGACGGAGCTTCACAACGTAACCGTCATCGCCCAGGGGAAGGTCACCTTCAGCGGTTCGTGTAGCGCGCTGGAGCCCAATTACGATGATCTGGCCGTGATGTCCCTGTCGAGCGCCTCCGACGCTATCTGCTTCAACGGCGCCGGCCAGACGACAAACGGCACGCTCTTCGCCCCCAACGGCGGTGTGGTGTTCCACGGAGCAAACAGCCATACGCAAAACGGGAGCATCATCGCCGATCACATCGCCATGAAGGGCGGCCACTACACCGTCGCCGGCACCGAGACCCCGGGCACACCGGGCACCAATCAGGTCCGGTTGATACAGTAAGACTGGACGTCTCCCACAGGAAACCCCTTCTATCATCGTCTTCCGCCCTCTGACGCAGCATTTCTCCGCTGTTTTGCGAATCCATAAGAACTCTTGCGGCGCAATTGAGCGGGGCTTGAGCCGTATTGGCTATATTGATATTGGTTTGAGCCGATATATCTCATGGATAATCTACCCCCGGCGGTCCCCCCTCATCTGGTGAGCGACGATGCGCAACATGCGCAATTCACGGCAGGGCGTGGTTACCGTCACCGCTATTGTGGGCATTCTTGCAATTCTGGGAATTGCGGCCCTGACCATTGACATCGGCCGAATGGCCATCGCAGCCCAGCGCGCCCAGGATATCGCCGACGCCGCAGCAATCGCCGGCGCCCAGAGCCTGCCCGACACATCTCTCGCAGACACGAAGATTGCAGACATCGTCGCAGCCAACAATGACGCCATCCCCTGGCCCGAAGTGACCGTAGACATCGACAGTGACGTTACCTACTACTATCCAGGAGACGACGTGCCTGAATACGGCGTCCTTGGCAGTGATGAGCACGCCGTGGCAGTTACCACGCACATGGATGACGAATTCCTCTTCGCCAGGGCCACCGGGCAGAACGACATGTCTCTGGCTCGAACGTCGGTCGCAAAAGTCACCGAGGGCGACGGGGTGCTGCCCTGTCTGTTCGCCGGTGACGAGGCCGAATGGATGAACGGCCTGGTGATGAACGGATCGCACATGGACGTCACTGGAGACATCCATTCAAACACCCGCGTGGTTATCAACGGCTCTCACCAGACTGTTGGAGGGGTGTTGAGCTGGCGCAACTCACTGACGGTCAACGGGAACCACAACGATTTCCAGGGCGGGACACAGGAGAGCGATGTCCTGGCATATCCCGTGGATTACGATTGGAATGACTACAGCTACTGGGACTATGAGGTCAGCCAGATATACTCCAACGGGAGCTATGAAGAGATGGAGTTCGGCCACGTGCACGTGGACGGCGACATGGTGCTGAACGGGGCGCACTTTTATGGTCACGATGGCCTGGTGATGGTCGAGGGCGACGTCATTGTCAACGGCTCGCACCACACCTTCGAGAACGTCACCATCATCGCCAAAGGGTCCATCACCTTCAACGGCGCCGCACAGCACGTCTCGCCGTATGTTGACGGGCTGGCGCTGATGTCGCTGTCGTCGCAGTCCTCCGGGGCAATAACCTTCAACGGCGCACACCAGCACTCAGAGGGCACGCTTTTTGCCCCCAACGGCGGCATCACCTATAATGGCGCTCAGCAGGAAACCCGCAACGGCAGTGTCATCGGGAAGAATATCACCGTCAACGGCTCGCATTTCTCCATGTACGGCAGCGAAGGCGGAGATGACGGGGAGAAGCTGATCCACCTTATACGCTGAGTTCGGCCTTCGCCCCCACCACGTCTCTACAGCTCTCCGAGTTTCAGCCGCCTCAGGATATCCCAGTACGCTCCGCGCGCTCCGTCGGCGATTGCATCCACCAGCACCGCGTTCTGGTCGTAGTTGTAGTCGCGATCGTCCTCACTGCCACCGAAGAAAAACCGTTCGTCCCCCGCGATGTACTTATCCAGAAGCCCGATCGCTTCGTCTGCGTCTCCAAGTTCCGGCGCAATGTAAAACACCGGTGTCAGCATGTCGTCCGTGTCCCCGTCATCATCCCGCAGGATTCCCTCAATGTCTTTCAGCGGCCCTTCTTCCTGCAGCTGGGCGGTGACGGCTGTGCCCGGGTACAGTCTGACTCCCAGAGAAATCCCGGCACAGTCCGGATCTGCCTCTTTGACCATTTCGATGCTTTGCGCGGCGGTTTGGGGCGTCTCTGTGGGGGCACCGATGAGGAGGTCCAGCATGACGGTAATCCCGGTATTCCGACAGGCGGCGACCGCTTCGATGATGTCGGTGCGCTTGAAGCTGCGCCCCAGACGCTCAAGCATAATATCACTGCCGCTGTCGGCTCCAAAATTGATGCCCCGGCATCCCGCCCGCTTCATCAACGTCGCAAGTCCGCTCGAAAACGGCTTTGGCGCGAGGTAAGCATACCAGGCGATCTGGTCTCCCAGGCCGCGATCTATGATTTCCTCACACACCACCCGAACGTGGGCCTCCTCCAGGTTGAATTCGCTGTCACAGAGATGATAGACATCGGCACCCAGTGCGACCAGGTTCTCGATCTCGTCGGTCACGGCTTCGGGCGACCGCCTGCGTATCCGGTGCCCCTTGCTGAATGGATCCACGCAGTAGGTACAGTGACGGTTGCAGCCGCGGGAGGTCTCCAGCCCGATCTGCCCACCCTCGCGGAAATATCGGGGGATATCCACCATGTCCCGACACAGTCCCGGGC
>JBKHJK010000554.1:0-2799 GCA_046538215.1 Armatimonadota bacterium | reverse complement strand
ATACTGGAGCATATCGAATACCACTGCGCCAATGCCTACAAATGGACCCGCGACAGGTGTAAGCTCCATCTGACCTACCAGAGCTCCCACGGCCAGCAGTGCATGCACGCGCTCTGCACGACGGTGATGGCAATTGCCGGAGATTCAGAACCCGCGGACGAGTGGTTCGACTGGCTGGTGCGGCAGTACGCCAACCGCCTCGCATGGGGAGCCGAAGACGGTGGCTATACCGAAGGACAGACGTACAGCCACAAATACCGGATGATTCTCGATGCGCTGCTGGCAATCCGCACCGCCACGGGCATAGACATATTCCAGAAGCCGCGGGTCGGCAACTCCGGCGATTTCTGGCTCTACTGCATGTCGCTGAACTACTGGTACAACCACTGGGGGGACGTCTATTCGCTTTTGATGCCGATGTATGGCAACAACTCGGAGGCTTCGATCGCCAATATCATCGCCGCCCGCACCGATAACCGTCATCTTAAATGGTATTCGCGTGAAACGGTGGCGGATCCGGCTTCTCAGCCGTACTGGTATCTATCAGAGACGGATTTGCAGCCAAAACCGCCTGTGGATATCGCCCAGGGGCGTCTCTTCCCGGATGTCGGCCAGCTTGCGGCGTACGACCGGTTCTACGATCATAAGGGCAACCGCATCTTCTTCCGGTCAAGCCCCTGGGGCAGCCACAGCCACGCCCACGCCGACCAGAACGGCTTCGTCATCCATACCGGTGGCGAGATCATGGCGTGTGACGCCGGATACTACACGCACTACGGCGACGATTACCACCGCAACTTCAGTGTCGCCACCATCGCGCACAACTCACTCCTGGTCAACGGCGAGGGGCAGCCCAAGAGCATCACCTCCCGAGGCAAAATCGCTGGAATATTCGACACGCCCACCTACTGTTCGTTTGTCGGTGAGGCGGCGGAGGCGTACGCGGGGAAGCTGGAGGTCTTCGACAGGATTATTGTGTTCATCCGCCCCAACGTGTTTGTCTGCTACGACGAACTGGATGCGCCCGAGCCCTCCGAGTTCTCCTGGCTTTTCCATTCATTTGAGGCCGCTGATATTGACGAAGACTCCCGCGAGATGGTGATCAAGCAGCGTGAACAGCGGCTGCGAGTGCAGCACCTGGCCCCGGAGACAGTCACATACGAGCAGAGCAACGAGCGGCCCTACCCGATGGAAACCCGGAGATGGTGCCGCTTCACCGACAACTGCCCCCAGCAGTACACCATCAAAGCCAACACCGCTGCCGCCGAGCAGGAGCGCATCCTCACCCTGATGGATGCCTATGACGTCGAACAGGGCTCATCTGTCAGTGATGCCGAAGAGTTTGGAGACGAGCGGTACACTGGCCTGCGTTTCCGCACCAACGGGATGACCGAACGCGTGATATTCCAAAAGCGCGACACCGGGCGTATCACCGCCGACGGGGATATTCAGACCGACGCGCGTGTGACCTCGGTGGCGCAGCGCGATGGGGCTGCCAGCCGCTGGATGCTATACGAGGGCAGCCGGCTGCAGGTAGGTGGAGAGGAGCTTTTCCGGGCCAACAGAACCTGTTACGCTGCTCTTGATGGCGAGATCCCCGGCGCCGCCCGGATATGGTTGAAATGCTCCGAGCCGCTGAAGGCCAGTGTTGCCCTCGACGACAGGCCGCACGCCATGTATATCGCCCCACCGTACGAACCGGAGGCCGCGCAGGCGATGGAGGTTGACTACTCCGCTGGCCGCCTGCATCTGGAACTTGACCAGCCCGGCGAGGTGGTCGTGTGGGTGGACCCGGCCCGCAACCCCTCGGAGCCGCTTTCTGACCAGCAGATGATCGTACGTGATGAACGCGGCACCTGGACGGTGGACCTCGAACGCGCGTATGCGGACAGCGGCGAGATCGTGGCTTTCGGTGAGCTGGGTCCACGCCAGCCGGGGGAGTTCACGGTCACCGCGCCGGGCGCCGATATCCTCCTGCAGGACCAGTGGGACCCGCAAATCAGCACGCGCGGAACCTCGGAAGTCACCGGCACGATCCGGGAGGCGACGGAGATCTTCGTGCGCTATGCTCCCGGCGAGACGCCTGAGTTGAGGGCCGATCTGACACAACCGGCGACGGGAGAAATCGTCAACCTGCTGCGCAACGGCGGCTTTGAGGCGGGAATTCCTGAATACCCGCCGCGCGGTTGGACTATCGGTCATGGCCGCGACATGGCCAAAACGTGGCCGGAATGGAGCCACGAGGACCCGTATTCGGGCGAATCTCATCTCAAGTTTGTACGCCCCGAGCTGTACATGGTCCTGCGAAGCCAGCCGATGCGCCTGCGAACCGCCGGTACGTATGTCCTGCGCTTCATGGCCCGCGGCAATGCAACGGAAGCGTCAGTGCGGGTCAGCGGCAAGATGGGAACGAGTGCCGCCATCGAGCTGGAGCCGTCCGATCAGTGGCGCGAATACCGGCAGGAGATTGATGTAAAGCCGGGGCAAACGCTGATCACAATCACCATGGGAAACGGCGGTGAGCCGGACCAGGTGCTCTACCTTGACGAAATGGAGTTCGGCTACATCGCGCCCTGAGCGCCTCAAAAAGCCCCTGTGGAGCTATCGCAGCACGCAGGTGCGGAGGAGTGAGCCGACGATGATGCGAACCGTAATCGCTGTTGTGGCCGCTATACTTGTGGTGGCACATGCAGGTGCCATGCGGACGGTGCTTGACGATGTCGAGAACGGCGCTGACCGCTGGCAGGACGGTGCGCAGGTTGTGGAAGAGGACGGCGAACACTTTGTGAGGTGGACGCC
>JBKHJK010000553.1:0-2807 GCA_046538215.1 Armatimonadota bacterium | reverse complement strand
GTGGAGGCACAATCTAAAGAGGAGGAAAGAAGAATGCGTAAAACGAGTATGCTGTTGGTCATTGTCGCATTGCTCGCCCTGGCGGCCGCGGGCGCCTTTGCTGATTTTGATCCCGGTCCGCCCGATAGAGGCGCTACCGCCGCGCCGGTGCAGGTCGCAGGTTCAGGCTCAGGTGTCACAATCACAAACTGCTGCGGTGTGGGTGCACCTGTCATGTACGTCGTTTTCCCGCCTGATACCCCGGGCACACCGGCAGCCGCAAAGGCATCTGCTGTTAAGACGCGTCTTGATTTGCTGCGCCCTGGTCAGCTCAGGGACAAAGCTGCTGCAGGAAATATCGGCTACGGTTACGTGGGCAACGGGGAATACATGGTTTACGTTCTCGGGCCCGATATTTACAATCCTGCCGGCACAGCCTGGGTGAAAAATGTCGTTGTTACAGTCACGCCCCATTTGGCGCGGTTCTACAGTCTGTCGGCAAAGCAACTTGCCATCTTCCTGCGGAATCGTCTGCGGGGATTGGCAGCGGCCAATGGCGCTGCTCCAGGTGGCACGGCGGCGGTTTGGGACAACGTCCCGGATAACTGGCGACAGGCTGCCAGTTGTGGATGGAATACCCCGACGCCAAAAGCTCTCCACGTATCACCGTAAAACTGTCTGAAGCACCACGACGGTATGGCGCTGGCAGCTCTGGGGTTGCCAGCGCCTTTTTTTTATAGTATAACTATCGAGACAATCAAATAGATACCGCCGCGCGCCATCACATCATCACACCAGGAGATACAGCAATGAATACACCAGCGCGCTCCGATATGGTTGTCCTCGGGCGACCGTTTGTATGTAACCGGAGTGTTCAGCGCCGTCCCTGTCGCCCCTGCTGTTCTGCGTCGTCCTGGCACTTCCATTTCTTTTCTCCGATACCTCCGCTCTTTGTCGGTCTGTTTGTTCTCTTCATGTCGCTTTTCCCCACGTCTCCGGCCTTTTCAGAGAGCGGTTTGTTGCGTGTTGGATATGGGGGTTTACACAAAGCCGGACCTGTGGAGCTCGACACCGTTAATATAGATGCTCAGATCATGACCTCTCTGAAGGAGAGTGCAGGTTTAGAACTCGTCGAAAGTGACGAGGTCAATACCATCCTTACGGACCATCGGAATGCTTTACTGGCGTGGGAGCCGGCCGTTGCCTCGGACGTGGCCGAACAATGTGATATTGACGCCGCAGTGTATCTGACGGCCTTTGCTGACAAGGAGGCTTCAGGTACATCGTGGGCAATCTCAGCGGCCGTGGTTGACTTAACAACCGGGCAGGTGCTCCCGGTTGCCGGACCTCCCGTTACGGATGAAGATTCAGTCGTCGGCATCGCCGAAGAGATTGTGGCACAATTGCCGCCTGTGGGGCGCGTTGCGGCGGTCGTTCAGACAGGCGATGAGCTTCAGCTTCAGGTCTATCTGAACAGGGCATCGGAACAGGTTCGTGGTATCAAATGTGACCTGTATGGCCCGGGAGAAAGCCGGGATGTGGAAATTTGGGGGCTAAATGCTGCAGCCGAAGAGGGCTGGAAGCGCCGAAGCGAGACGGTCACTGTTCGCGATAGTCTGGTGGCTACCGGACAGATGGGAGAGATTGATGAGAACGGCCTGGTGTCCATCGCTTTACGCGACATGAACCAGGTCCCCCCTCTGGGCGCACTCGTCGCTCCGGGTTCAAAAGCTTCGACAGCGCACACCCAACATACAGAAAATCATCTTCTTCTTTCGGCTCCCGCGGGCGCGTATGTGTTCATGGACGAGGCATTCCTGGGGGTCACCCCTCTGCATGCACCGGCTGATATCCCGGCGGAAGTGCAGTTCATATTCAAATCCGAAGGATACCGCCAGCAAAGCGTTGCTCTGCCACCTCAGCCCGACACATCCTTAACGATCATCCAGACGAAGCTTGAGAAGATACCTCCGTTCGGGACACTCGAGGTCACGTCGGAGCCTGAAGGCGCAGCAGTTTCTGTAGATGGTGAGAAGAGGGCTCTTACCCCTGTGGCACTGGAGCATTTTCCGGCGGGAGTGCACAACGTATGCATTGAGCTGGACGGGCACAAATCCTACGAGACGCGCGTGGAGGTCCAGCCGGAGGAAACCACGCGTATTGCTGCACAACTGGTGCGAGACGCCTGGCATGTGGCGACCACATCAGATCCGGAAAATGCCATTGTTTTTCTGAACGATAAAAGAGTCGGTCGAACGCCCCTGGAGGAGCTTCGCCTCCCGGTTGGTACGGTTGAGTTGACGCTGCAACACGATGGATACAGGCCCGAGCGGCGCGAAGTGACTGTTCGTCCCGACGCGCCCCCGGATCCATTGCACTTTGATCTGCAGCCCCGGCCGGCGACGGTCCTTGTCCGCACCACCCCCGAAGGCGCCACCGTGCACATCGACGGCGAGAAGATTGGTCAGACTCCCGTCACCGTTAAAGGAGTTACTCCCGGCAACCATGAGCTTCAGCTGGCATTAGAAGGGTATGCCACATCGCTTCACACCTTCACCGCCGCTGCAGGAAAAGAAAATGAATGCAGCTTCCGACTGCTTAAGGAGCGCGGGAGCCTTGGTGTAAAAACCGTGCCCGAGGGCGCCAGAGTATTTATCGACGGTGAGCCCATCGGTACTTCTCCTATCAACGACCACCAGGTTGTTACAGGACCTCACGAAGTGAGTATCCGGCGTGCCGGGTATAGAACCTGGACCACCGAGCTTGAAATAGACACTGAACACCCCGCTCAAGTGTCACTCGCTCTCGTTCCGCAAAAAGGTGAAAAG
>JBKHJK010000552.1:0-2810 GCA_046538215.1 Armatimonadota bacterium | reverse complement strand
GATCAAAAGCGCCGCCACCGCGCCAACGATCGCCAGAACCATGACACCAAGCCCACCACGACCCCTGCGACTGCCACCGAAGAACATGCCGGCAAACATCACCATACGAGCCAAAAGCATCAGCGCTCCTGCCATGGTCGCGGCGATGGTGCTGATGAGCATATCCCGGTTATCCACATGCGATATTTCATGCGCCAGCACCCCTTCGAGCTCCCGGTCATTGAGAATCTGCAGGATCCCCTGTGTGACTGCCACGGCGGCATGCTCCGGATCGCGGCCTGTGGCGAAGGCATTGGGGGCCTCGTGCGGGATGATGTGCACCCTCGGCACGGGGATCCCGGCCTTCTGCGCGAGATTGCGCACAATGCCGTGAAGCCTCGGAGCTTCCGCATCACTGACCTCCCGCGCCCCATACATCTTCAAAACGATGGTGTCGGAGTACCAGTAGGAGATAAAGTTCATCCCGGCAGCCAGCACCAGGGCGATGATCATTCCCTGCGTCCCGGCGACCTGGTCACCGATCAGCACAAAAAGACCAGTCAGAACGATCATCAGCAGCGCGGTCTTCAACGTATTCATCGATTCTTTGAAACTCCTTCGAACCGTTTTTCATCGGGTGCAGCACAGCATATATTATACTATCAATACCGACGTATCACAGTGTCGAAATGTGCGGTTGGTCCGGTGGATTGTTTGGAATCTTGAACATGCGCTGTCACATGCAGTCACTGCTGTATAACGGCGTCGTCAGCCTGCAATGTTCCGCCTCCGACGGCGCCTCTGAGACCGTGAGGGCTTTCGACGGAGGTTACGGGGCCTTTTGGGCAGAAGATGGCTGTTGCAGGGGCCCGGCAGTATTATCACATGACACATCACGAACATCGAAATCGGTGGACCGGGCAGCCGGCCCAGCCGCAGGTCGTCTCTGGCGGTCCGCACCGGTTTATTGTACGGGAGGTATATCCATGGCAATACCCATGTTGAGATTGAAGACCGGACACGACATGCCGCAGCTCGGACTGGGCACATGGCAGTTGAGAGGGCAGCAGTGTGTAGAGGCGGTCACTGCGGCCATAGAGATGGGCTACAACCACATTGACACAGCCGACATGTACGGCAACCACCGGGAGGTTGGTGAGGCGCTGCAGCAGTTCGACCGCTCCGAAATATTTGTCACCTCCAAGGTTCCGCCGGAAAATCTGCGCCACGACGACCTCATCGCCACCTGTGAGCGGAATCTGCAGGAGCTTCGGCTTGATTATCTGGACCTGTACCTGGTGCACTGGCCGAATCCGGATATTCCGATGGAGGAGACGTTTGCGGCACTGGCCGAGCTTGTTGACCGGAAGTTCGTGCGCAGCGTCGGCGTGAGCAACTTCACAATCGCGCTTTTGGACCGCGGGATGGAGATTTCCGGGGCGCCCATCTGCGTTAACCAGGTGGAGTTTCATCCGATGCTGTACCAGAAAGATCTGCTGGATTTCTGCAGCGACAATGATGTGCTTTTGACCGCGTATTGTCCCCTGGCACGCACGCAGGCACTGCAGCTCGATACGATCCAGGCGCTTGCCGAAAAGTACGATCGCAAGCCCGCGCAGGTCTGTCTGCGGTGGCTGATGCAGAAGGACATCATCGCCATCCCCAAAAGCAAATCACCCCAGCGCCTGGATGAGAATATGCAGATCTTCGACTGGGTGCTTTCCGACGAAGACGAGGCCGCCATAGACGACATCGAGACCCACCAGCGGCTGGTGACGGCCCACTGGGTTGATTTCCCGGATTGACCGGGAGATACCCGCCACCCACAATCAAACAGGAGTGAAAAGCGTGAATCAGCTCGTTCGGACACTGAAAACAGGCTACGAGATGCCGCTTCTGGGTTTTGGCACCTGGAAGCTGTGGGATCGTGAATGTGTCAATGGGGTGACCGCCGCTCTGGAGATGGGATACCGGTGTCTGGATACCGCCCACATGTATGGCAACCACCGGGAGGTGGGGAAGGCCCTGTCTCGTTTCGAGCGCGAAGACATATTCGTCACCTCCAAGGTTCCGCCCACTCGCCTGCGCCGCGACGATGTCGTTGCCACCTGCGAGCAGGATTTGAGGGATCTGGGCCTCGACTACCTGGACCTGTATCTCGTGCACTGGCCGAACCCCGATATCCCCATGGAAGAGCCGTTTGCCGGATTTGCCGAGTTGATAGACCGCGGGCTGGTCCGCAGCGTGGGGGTGAGCAACTTCATTATTGAGCGGGTGCAGCGGGCGATGGACGTCTCGGAAGTGCCTGTGTGCGTTAACCAGGTGGAATTCCATCCGCTCTTGTATCAGCAGGAACTTCTGCAATATTGCAACAGCCACGACGTCGTCATGACCGCCCACTGCCCACTGGCCCGTACGAAGGCCTTCGAGCTTGAGGAAATCCAGCACCTGGCCGAAAAGCGCGACCGGACACCTGCACAGATCTGCCTGCGATGGCTGGTGCAGAAAGGGATCACGGTCATTCCGAAGAGCAAATCGCCGGACCGCATCAGAGAGAACATGCAGATCTTCGGCTGGGAGCTTTCAGACGAAGACATGGCCGCCATAGACGATATCCAGCGCCACCACCGCATCCGCGACGAAGCCGTGGGGAATTTCCCGGACTAACCGATACGTGCGGTACAGAAACGAAACAGGGAGCGGCTAATGACAAATGACAGCCGCTCCCTGCAACATTCGCACTCCGGGCAGATGCTACGGAACTACGCGGATGCTCGAGAACTGCTCGATCGTGACCTCATCGCCCGGGCCGTAGTCGTAAATCACCAGCC
>JBKHJK010000551.1:0-2811 GCA_046538215.1 Armatimonadota bacterium | reverse complement strand
GAGGTTGAATTTTATGCCTGCCGAATGCTATACTCGCCTGTGTGTCGCATCATCGAAACCGGGAGTATGCTTCGTGGACCACATCCAGCGCTGGGTTTCAATCACTTTCAGCTTCTATTTCGCGCAGGCGGGCTGTGCGTTGAGTGTGTTTTTGATGTTTCTTTTAGTCCGCAGCGGCGCCGCCAGCAATATCGTCATCGGGACGCTCTGCGCGCTGTTTTGCGCCCTGGTGATTGTCGGGCTGGGATTCGTCAGCAGCCTCAGCATCGGCCCGGATCATCCTCTATACGCCATGGCCAGCGTCCCCGCATTTGCGCTGCTGTACGCGACCGTCCATTTTCTGCTCGAACAGGCGCCTACCCCCGGCTTTTTCATCGTGCTCCTGGTTGTATCACTGGCGCACCTGGCGATCGTCTGGCTCGGGTGGCACGTGTTTGGCCGCGACCTGGCAATCGCCTGATTCACCCATCCCCGGCGATGCGGCAATCTCCGCTTCATCCTGTATCAGCGCATCTGATTCACGCGGAGGCGGTCAAACAGTCCCACAGGGCCCGGTAATACAGCATCACCCGCTCCGGATCATCGCTTTCGGGAATCTCCGCCAGGCAGAAACCCTCATAGCCGATGGATTTCAGGCCCGCAAACAGCTCATGCCACGGGTAGTCCAGGTGGAGCGCCCGCATGTGGACGGAACCGATCTTGTCCTTCAGAAGCTCGAAATTGTCGGCGATGGAGCCATCCACGATATCGGTGTCATTGGAGTTCCAGCAGACCTTCACAGCGTCATTGTCGGCGACGTCCATGATGGTGTGAATATAGGGGACGTGGGAGGTCTCTCTGCCGTGGACCTCCAGCCAGATCTCGACACCGGCGTCTGCAGCGTAATCGCCACACTGGTTCAGCGCTTCGCCGATCTGCTGCAGCGTGTCATCCACCGGAACGTCCTCCGGCAGCGCGTTGGGCCGGACCTTGACACCGCGCGCGCCGACATCCTTTGCGAGGTCCACGAAATCAAAGGTCTCCTGAATGTTTCTCTTCAGCTCATCGGGGTCGGGCGAATGGTATTCACAGGTGGTGCCAAGCCCCCACAGGACGATGTCGGTGTCCTCAAAGGTCGCGCGGAGTCCCTCGCGCTCGCGGTCGCTGAGGGCCGGTTCAACACCGTGGCCGTGGGTGGTGCGAAGTTCAACACCCTCGAATCCCGCCGATTCACATTCAGAAATCAGTTTCTCAAGACTCCAGTCGTGAGCAAGGTTGTACGTGACAAGGCCAAGGCGCATCAGTGGGCCTCCTCTTTACATTCTGCGTGATGGCTTGTGAGTGTAAAATCGCTTCCTGTGTTCATGCACCGCTTACCTTCCGCACCTGGCGCTTCCATTCCTCCAGGTCGGGCACCAGCCAGGCAACCGAATCGTCCTCACCGTCCACATTGGTGAACTCCACTTTCAGGAGCGGCTGCAGGTTTGTTTTCCCGAGATGACTTCTGGGCGTATCCACACCGGTGATGGACGCGGTCGCGATAGTGATTTCCCGCTTCGGAATCCACATCAAAAAGTACAACTCATCCTCGGTCAATGCCAGGACGCCATTGCCGCGAATCTGCCCGTAGCCTCCGGACTGGACGCCGAAGGAGTTTGCGCTGGCGGCCATGCAAAGGATGGTCTCAGTGCCCAGCTTTTGCTGGACCTCCTCCACCCGACGCCGGCCGAGCCCCACCAGGACCCGGTAGCCCAGCAGCAGGACCACGAAAAACAAAACCCCGAGCAAAACCCACAGCCATATCATGGTGTTTCACCCCTTCGCATCGAAGTGAGCGATCGTCTTTGAGGCTTACGCATTTTTCACCAGTGGCCGGTACGACCATGACTGCAGCTTACACAGCATGTTCATCCGCTCACCGTAGCGCTCCTGCCAGAAGGGCGGGGCATTGGTGGAATTCGCCTTCGCATTTTTGAATACCGGCAGGTTCGCGGCCTCGGGAAGACCGCTCACTGGGGCAACGGTCACCTCATCAGGCAGCTCTTCGCCGCCAAACGCGTGTGCCAGTGCCATCAGCGCCTGGGCGGGGCCACAGTCAATGAAGTGGGTCTTCACCTCGTGTGGCAGGCGCCCGTGAGTCATGACGTAGCTGTAGATGCCCCGGGCGGCCATCAGATACTCCTCGCGAGGAAACGTCATCGGCTCCTCAATCTCCGGCACCGGCTCCACCGGCCCGATGGTGCGGCGGATCTGCAGCTTTTGGGGCAGGGCGTTGTTAAGGACAATATACTCGCCCAGAGTGGCCAAAAGCACCAGCGCATCAGCCGCCGCGACGGTGGTATCCCCCGCCTTCACGGCATTCACGCCCTCTGAAAGGTCTCGGGCCATCTGCTGGACCTGGCCAATGGTCAGCCATTGCCCCTGCGGCTCGCGGTGCTGGTCATAGTAGTCGCTGAGCTTCATGACCTGGACATCATTTCGACCGGCCAGCCATTCGGCCGCCCGGCGGGTCCACTCGAAATGGGCGTCTATATCCTCCTGTGTGCGCTGCACCGGATCGCGCCACTGCCGGTCATGGGGGAATGGGCCCGGACCGCCCTTTTCTTCGGTCTGGCGGAAGGGGAGAATGAAATTATACCACCCCCACCATTCCGCATGATGCCAGCAGGTGGGATGGCCGAGGATGTTCACGTGGTCATATCCCTGTTCAAGCTGGTTGTCGAACATTTCCTGAAAGTTGCGGAGCTGCTCGTCGGGATCGCACGCGGGCTTCCGGCGCTCCGGCTTCAGTGGGTCCCACATCTGGCTCCAGTCGCCCTGGTAGCCAACGAC
>JBKHJK010000550.1:0-2823 GCA_046538215.1 Armatimonadota bacterium | reverse complement strand
GGGACGCTCCCGCCGCTCGGCGCGCTGCACACATGCCTGTGTATGGGCGCAAGCATTGGCGAGGCCCACGGCATCAACTCGGTGTGTGATGAACAGAAGTCCGTGGCTGTCATTGGTGATTCGACCTTCCTGCACTCCGGCATCACCGGCCTGGTCAACATCGTATATAACGCCGGAAATTCCGTCGTCTGCATCCTCGACAATGGCACCACGGCAATGACCGGCGGCCAGGAACATCCGGCGACGGGAAAGACGCTGAGTGGCAAGCCAGCCGGTGAGGTGAGTATCGAGGACATTTGCAGGGGCTGCGGTGTGAAGAAGATCACCGTTGTTGACCCCATGGACCTCGACGCAACCGAAGAGGCGATTGTGGAGGGTATTGAGGCCGATGAGCCTGCAGTGGTCATTGCCCGGCGAATGTGTGTACTGGCCTCCCGCGAACGAGACTTGCCCTTCGTCGTGGATGCAGAGGCGTGTGTCAACTGTGGCCGCTGCCTGGAGCTGGGCTGTCCGGCGATAGGGACCGAAGACGATCACCCGGTCATTGATGTCACCATGTGTACGGGCTGCACGCTGTGCGCACAGGTCTGCCCGGTTGACGCCATTTCACAGATCGAAGAGTAAGATTGCCGCCGGGATGTGCCCGGAGGACAGGAGCGAGGCAGCATGACCGACACTCAAACAACCTCAGCAACGGAGACAACCAACATCATGCTTTCAGGCGTCGGAGGGCAGGGGATTATCACCCTGAGCGCGATTCTGTCCCGTGCCTGCCTGCTGGCGGGGTTGAATGTCAAAAAGAGCGAGGTTCACGGGATGTCGCAGCGTGGCGGAAGTGTCGAAAGCCATGTGCGATTTTCACAGGACCAGGTGTTCTCGCCCCTCATTCCGTGGGGTGGGGCTGACATCGTTGTTGCGCTCGAACAGGTGGAGGCGGTGCGGACGGCCGAGTGGTGTCGGCCCGGCGGCGTGATTATAGCGGATGAGCGAAAGATTTGTCCTACCACCGTGTCCTCGGGACCGTTTGATTATCCCGAGGACTGCCGCGAGCAGCTCGACGATATTGAAGCCGACGTGGTCGTCATCAACGCCTTCGCCATTGCCTGCGAACTGGGCGAGCCGCGGGCAGCGAACATGGTGATGCTGGGAGCGATGTCCGGACTGCTGGAGATTCCCGAGAAGGCCTATACCGGGGCCATGGAGAAAATCATAAAGAAGAACGCTGTGCCGATCAATATAGAAGCGTTTGGTCGGGGCAGAACCGTGATAGGGAAGAAGCTGTCCGGATAGACGTCACGCTGCAGATGTATTGAGATCATGGGAGGATACGAACGATGATATGGAACCGCGAAATGGAGTGCATGGATCCGGAGCAAAAACGCGAGCTGCAACTGCACCGGCTTCGCTCGACGGTCGCTCGACTGGCGGCGAACGTTCCGTTCTATCGTCAGAGGTTCAAGGAGGCGGATGTTGATCCGCTGGCGATTCAGTCACTGGATGACCTGCAGTATCTGCCGTTTACGCAGAAGGAAGATCTGCGCGATACGTACCCCGACGGCATGTTTGCAGTGCCGAAGTCCGAGATCGTGCGGGTACACGCGTCCTCGGGCACCACGGGCAAACCGGTTGTGGCCGGATACACCAGCGCCGACATTGACATCTGGGCCGAAACGATGGCCCGCACCATCTGCCTGGGTGGAGGCACGAGCACAGACACGCTGCAGGTTGCTTACGGATACGGCCTGTTCACCGGCGGCCTGGGGCTGCACTATGGCGGGGAGCGTGTGGGATGCACGGTGATCCCGGCATCGGCGGGCAACACGCGGCGGCAGTTGATGCTGATGCGCGACCTGGAAACCACGATGCTGGCATGTACGCCCTCCTATGCTCTCACCATCGCCGACCACTGCCAGGAGCACGGCATAGATATCTCGGAGTTGAGCCTCAAAAACGGGCTCTTCGGAGCCGAAGTGTGGAGCGAGGCCTCGCGGGCGTCCATCGAAGACATGCTGCAGATCAACGCACACGATATTTACGGGCTGACGGAGATCATCGGGCCGGGCGTGTCGGCCGAATGCGAGCACCATTGCGGGATGCACATCTGTGACGACCATTTCATCCCCGAAATCATTGATCCGGACACCGGCGAGGTGCTCGACGAGGGTGAGAAGGGAGAGCTGGTATTCACCTGCATCACCAAGCAGGCGTTTCCGGTCATCCGCTTCCGGACGCGAGACATCAGCCGGCTGACATATGAGAAATGTGAATGTGGGCGCACAACAGCCAGGATGGACCGGATCTCCGGACGGACCGACGACATGCTCATCATCCGGGGCGTGAACGTCTTCCCCAGCCAGATCGAAGAAGTGCTGGTGGGGATCGAAGAGACGGCGCCGCATTACCAGCTTGTGGTGACCAAAGAACAACGCCTGGATGTCCTGGAGGTCCAGGTGGAGGTTTCACCCGATATCTTTACGGACACGATCAAGGGCCTGGAGGCGCTGGAGGAGAAGATCAAGGACGACCTTCAGAGCACCCTGGGGCTGAGCTGTCGGGTGAAGCTTATCGAGCCGCAGACGCTGGAGCGGAGTATTGGCAAGGCAAAGCGTGTCATTGACAAACGGGAGGAGTGACGCAGATGGCAACTGCTGACAAGATCACCAAACAGGTTTCGGTGTTTCTCGAAAACAAGTCGGGCCGTCTTGCGGAGGTCTGTGATGTCCTGGGGAAAGCCGATGTAAACATTCGCGCGCTGTGCATCGCGGACACCTCAGATTTCGGCATCCTGCGCCTCATCGTTGACAAACCACATCACGCCACGGA
>JBKHJK010000549.1:0-2823 GCA_046538215.1 Armatimonadota bacterium | reverse complement strand
ATCCAGTATGATCCTGAAGAGGTGGGTTGGGAGCGTGACTGGTTCAACATCAAAAAGCAGCTCTGGCACGAGACCAAAAACCGTCCCGCAGTGGCGGTGGGGATTGTCAACATCGGTGCAAATCCCAAGGAGGGCCGCTATATCTCCGTCGGCAAGCGTTTCGGAGATTTTACCATTATGCTGGGTTGGTCGGATGTGCTGGATGATGAGTACGTGTACGAGGGCATTTCGTACGACATTAACGACCGGTGGGATTTCCACGCCGAACATGTTGGCCGTGGCAGATGGTCCACTAACGCGGCGTTTGAGGGCAGAGTGGGACCCCGCACATATCTTTCAATCGGCTACATGCGGGCGAATAACAGCTTCTATCCGGATTCATGGTTCGCCGATGTGACCTACCGTTTTGATCTAAACGATTTCTGAACTGCAGTTTGCAACAATCAGGCCAAAGAAAAAAGGGAGCTTACGCGGCTCCCCTTTGTCCTTTGTCTTGTGGTCTTAAAGCCTGCTTCCTGAGCGCTGAACGCGGCACCAGGCCTTTTATTATGATCCTGACTGCGGCTTAATCACCGGAAGTGCCTTGCGCAGCCGCTCCGCCCATTTTTCGGCAAGAGCCCCGGCACTCTCCAGGCCAGCCAGTTGTGCATCCTTCGGCGTTGCCAGGACAATGTGTGCGCCACTCACCGACACAGCGCAAGTATCGTCAATCTGCTGGACCTTCACGTCGCTGCCCCTGCCTTCGACGAGCGCATTGGCAACATTGACTTCAACCTGCCGACCGCGCGCGGCGAGGGTGCTGAAACCGTTGGGGTCACGGAGGCGGAACAGAAGCATCCCCCCGACAGACACGTCATAGGTCTCCGGAGGGGCCACGGAAAAATACGGAGCGACCTGTGGCAGAACGCGCCGCAGTGATGCCAGCCACTTGTTTGCCAGGCTCATCGAATCCATATTCGCCGCCGCAGCATCACGCGGATACACCGTGATGAACCGGTAGTCCCCCACATAGAGTGTCGGTTTGCCGCGCACGTGCCGGATTTCGAAGATATCCGGGGTGATTCGCTGGCATGATATGATTTCAGTCAGCCGAATATACACAATTCGCTCGCGCTCGGCGATGGTGAAGCCGGCGGCAGGTGTACGAATCGTGAAGATCGGGAAGGCTCCTAGAGAAATAACTGCCTGATCCATCGCGGCGCCGCGGGTGGGCGGTTTGTTGTCAAGGTCGCCGCTGATGACGATGTCACCGGGCGGCGCTGTGGGGATCTGAGGCGCCGCATGAGCGTGCATACACGGGGCGGCAATAGCCCCGGCTGTGAGTATCAGCACCATGCCGATCATTTGCCAAGTTTTCACAATGGTACCTCCCGGTTCGTCTCGTATGACACAACACACCTTTATTGTCCCTGTGATTGGCGCCCTCCAAACCTGCGATCCCGGCTGGAGAACTCTTCAAGCGCTTGCAGTAGATACTCTGCGTTGAAATCAGGCCACAGCGTTTCCTGGGACACAAATTCGCAATATGCCCCCTGCCACAGAAGAAAGTTGCTGATACGGAGCTCCCCACTTGAGCGTATGATCAGGTCGAGGTCGGGAAGCTCCGGATTGTAAAGATGGCCCGAAAACACTGCGTCATCTATGTCATCAACCGCAAGCTCGCCGGAGAGGACGTCACGAGACACAGCCCTGGCAGCATCAACGATTTCCGCGCGGCCGCCATAGTTGATACACAGGTTGAGCTTCATGTCTGTATTCTCGGCGGTCAGCTCGATGGCCTCCCGAATCGTTTCCTGCAGCGACTCTGGAAGCTGGTGCAGGCGTCCCGACGCATACACTCGGATGCCGGTCCTGTGGAGGTGGTTCAGCTCCTGCATCAGGGCCGCTTCGATGATATGCATGATGCCGGAGATCTCCTGGTCAGACCGCGACCAGTTCTCCGTGGAGAATGCGTAAAGGGACAGGACACTGATGCCAAAGTCTGAGGCCGCCTGGATGACACGGCGGGTTGCCTTGCGCCCCTCGGCATGCCCCTCGAGGTGTGACAGGCCGTGTCTTTCAGCCCAGCGGCCGTTGCCGTCCATGATAATGCCCACGTGCTCGGGCATTTTAAGCCCCGCGAGGCGCTCCTTCATTTCCTCAGTAATGGCCAAGACGATATCTCCCGGTTTTCAGGTCACTTCAATATTCCAGGGCACGGCCAGGTGTGCGGTGCCGGTGCGCCTGTCAACCCTCTGTCAAATTTCGGTAATCTCTTCGATCTTCTTTTCGAGGGCCTCGTCAATCTTCTCGATATATTCGTCGGTCAGCTCCTGGACTGTGTCCTTTTCGCGCCTGATAACGTCTTCGGAAATCCCCTGGTTTTGCTCCATGTCATCGAGGGACTGGTTGGCCTCCCGGCGGATGTTGCGGATGGCGATGCGGCCGTCCTCGGCCTTCTGCTGCACCTGCTTGCTGAGCTGCTTGCGCCGTTCCTCGCTGAGCTGCGGAATGGGCAGCCGGACGACCTGGCCGTCACTGCTGGGGGTCAGATCAATGTCGGAGGTCATGATGGCCTTCTCGATGTTTGGGATGGTGGACTTATCATACGGCTGGATCACAATAAGACGGCTCTCGGGCACAGAAACATTTGCGAGCTGATTCAGGGGTGTGGGAGTTCCGTAGTAGTCGATTTTGAGCTGATCGAGGATGGCCGGATTTGCCCTGCCCGTGCGGACGGTCGAAAAATCTCTCAGAACCGCTGCAACACTCTGCTCCATCTTATCTCGTGTTTCTTTTAACAACTCCCGCATCTCCATGATACGACCCTCCTGAATACCAGGC
>JBKHJK010000548.1:0-2832 GCA_046538215.1 Armatimonadota bacterium | reverse complement strand
ATAGAAATGTGGATGCAAGACAGAACTCAAAACAGGCGCCGCCATTGAAAAAGAGGGGTCCTGATGCAGACGAGTAATGACCGTATCCGGAGACGTCCGGCGATCCGTGCGTGGAGCGTTATCCCTTCTGTTGTAGCTCTTTTCGCCATCGTCTCATGCCCTCTGGCACAGCAGATTGACCTCATGCTCGATGAGGTAAACTTTCTGGCTGAACGCGAACTTCATGTGAAGGGGTCAGTGACCTGCCAGGGCCTGATCTGGCCGTGGGAGATACAGAATGACGAAACAGTATCGTGTCGTCTCTGGGTTGCCGTGGATTTCATGCGGCCGGACGGGTCGTGGAACGTCCTGCCCGACGAATTCCGCGGAAAGTCACCCGACGCAGAGGCACGGGAAACGTATGGTGCCGATTCGGTCGGTATCTATACAGACAATAGTAAGCACCCGCAGGGAACGCCGTGGCTGAATATCCCCCTCCACCCGCTGGTGATTTTCGAAAAGGAGCTTGAGGAGCCCTCGGCAGGCAACCCCGGCGATGAAGGCAAAACCTTCACCTTTGACGAGACGCTTGATTTCCCCCGGGCCATCCGGATTCCGGATGAATACCGCATCGTTGCCCGGCTTGAGCGCAGCACCTCCTGCTACGGGCTCCCCGTCCGGTTCTGGAACTTCCTCACCTACGCCGTCTGGGGACCCAATCCGTGGGAGACTGGCACTCCGCCGGACACCCCCATAACCGGCACCTCCCCGCTGGGCGTCAACGGCCCAACCGCTCAGGCCAATCCCGATATCTGCAAGCAGTTGCATGGATCGACACATGCAGCAGACACCGGCGGCACCACCACACCGGGCAACCAGGACCAGCAGGCACCTGCCAACCCGCAGACGGCCCAATCGGCTATTAAGCAGGCTTTAGCAGCCGATGCAAGTCTTTCAAATTTACAGGTGCAGGTGACGGCAGACGAGGTGCTGATCAGCTCTGCCCCTCCTGCCAATACCAATCCGGGGCAGTGGCCAAACAAGATCGCTGAGATCGCCACTATCGCCGCCCAAAATGCGCCATTTACAAAGCAGCTTCGGATCTCATTTGTCGGGCAGGGCCAGCACATCGAGGCGACAATAGCGCAGGCTGATGCCACCCGATACGCCGATGGGAGCATTGACCTGCAGGCCTTCATGGCGACGTGGACGGTTAAGAGCGCCACAACACCGGCTGACACACCCGACGCAGGCGATGCGGGCACCGCAACAGAAGGGCCGACGGATGCAGGCGGACAGGAACACCCGGCAGTTGGAGGGCAGCCGGACGACCAGGGCGCAGGCGGCACGACGGCACAGCCGACCATTGCCAATCTAACGGATACCCCGGCCGGCGGTCAGGAGACCACAGGCGAGGCGGTCTCCGAGAGGATCTCCATGGCCCGGGAGAGGCTGCACGATGACTGCACCGAGGTCCTCGGGCTGCGCAATGTGCAGGCCGATGTGACCGAAAACGCCGTGCAGATCACCGCTGTCGCCCCGGAGCTGCCGGCCAGGGGGCTGTGGGCTCCCATCATCGCCTACGCCCTCGCCGACGCTTCGCTCCTCGCGCCGTGGACTGATACAATCTCAATCACATTTAAAGAAACCGGCAGGCAGGATTTCTCAGTGCAGGTGGCTCGTGCTGATGCCGATGCGTACGTCAACGGCACCACCAGCCTGAAGCAGTTCATGCAAAGATGGGAGGTTGACGGAGCATCACCATCAGATGTGACCCCGCAGCCCACCACGCCCGACCCGACAGTCACCGGGCCGACGCAGGGCGACAGCGGAGGTATTGGAGGCGGAGCGACGGCTACCGAAATTCTTCTGACCCCCGAAAGACTGCCCCGGGGCTGGCAGACCAGCGAGCCGGTTGAATTCTCGGCCGCAGAAATCCTGGCGACGGTGGCACCGGGCTCCGCCGCATCAACGCTGCCGGTGGAGTCCAGCGCGATGCAGACGATACAGGTTGGTGACCACGCCTACACGGTTGTGGCGATGGTGGCTTCATCCAGCGCTGACGCACAAACGAGTCTCGCCACACTCCGGTCTCAACCGGATATCACCGATTCTCCCGGCCTCATCGAGGTATCGCAGGACCCACCCGTTCATGGCATGGCACTGGGACGTGCTGTGTACCTGGTGTGGGGCATCGGCCCGGATGTGGCGCGGATCGCCGGTCTCATCGGGATGTCATATTCCGGCGCTGACGTGACGCCACCGCAGACGCCACAGGTTCCCGGGACGCCACAGACACCAGCCACTCCGCAGGCACCCACACAGCCACAGGGCCAGGGAGCTCAGGCGATGGAACTCGATCCTACCAGCGTGGTGAAGGAAGCGATCGTCTGCGAGGGTGTGGATGAGCACAACGACCCGGTCGGCGTGAAGCAGCTCTTCCCCACCGAGACCAAAAAGGTGACCCTGTTCCTGCGTATCGCCGGGGCGCCACAGAATACGGAAGTCACCCTCGAATGGTCGCGCAACGGGCGCACACTCACCCGCCGCCTGTTGATCCTCGCCGGTGACCAGCGGCTTGACATACCGATCTTCCCGGCGCGAGCGGAATATCTCCGACCGGGCAGGTACGCGGTGGAGATCAAAGAAGGCGACCGCGTGGTGGGGCGCAGGATCTTCACCATCGCCCAATAACCACAGACCCGCCGCATGAAGCCAGTACCTTCACACCGGGGTGCTCGTTTTTGTAACGGTGACAATCAGCCTGCAGTCACAGTGCAATCACCATTTTGAAGCGGATGGGAGCCAATGACATGATATCGCGCGTCATTTACGCCGGACAGCTTATTGACG
>JBKHJK010000547.1:0-2836 GCA_046538215.1 Armatimonadota bacterium | reverse complement strand
GATCTATTCCGAAGAGGATAAATACGACGCCCGCGATTCGGCGGCCGCAGCGGCGTGTTTCACCCGCCGGTGGCAGGCGACTGGAGACGAAGAATGGCGCGAGCGGGCCGAGTTTGCCCGTAAATACACCTATCAGAACCAGATCCACGAACCACGTAATCTCCCCCGTGACGGTGGCTTTGTGCACATGGTCCATGGTATCTGGGGAACGCAGTTCAACCGTCTTTTCCCCCCCTATCCTGGCATTGACGGCATCGACACCTCGGCGACAGTGCATCTGCTGTGCAGTGCAGTGGAGCATGGGCTTGCTCCCGATGAGGCGGACCTGGCGGCCATCCAGGACGCGGCACAGTGGCTGGCGAATAATGAGGCGCTGCCGGGAATGTTTTTGCACCACGAAGGAGCCACTCACGACTGCCAGAATTCCAACTCCGTGTGTCTGTCGGCCCTGACACGCGCGTATCATACGCTGGGGAAATTCGATGACGCCCCGGATACATGGCTCGAAGCGGCCGACCGGGGGCTGGTGCATTATCTGCAGGGGCAGGAGGCAATCGGCGTGTGGCCGTATATCTTCGCCGATGTGACGAAGCGCGGTGGGGCCTACAGCCACGAGAACATTCCGGACCACGGCATCGGTCTGTACCATTTGACCAGGGTCGCCGACCGGCCGCCGCTGAGCGAACACCCGGAGCTTCACGAAGCCCTGAAGCCAGCGGCGCGATGGTACCTCGGAGTGTGCCGAACCGAGGACAGGCTGATTGACCTGGAATACAACATGACAGAAGACCTGGGCAATGACATCTGCTTTTCGGGCTTCACATGGTGCCGCTTCACCGCCGCCGCCTCGCTGCTGAGAATTGCCCGGATTACCGGAGAGGTCGAGCCCTGGCGGCATCTGGCGCTGCGGCTGATGGAGTATGTGCGAAACAGGCGCTGGCAAACCGAAGACCCCTCCACTGCCCCCGTGGTGGCTCATGCCCGCCCTGAGGCAAAGCTGGCGACCTGGTGCCAGGCCGCTGAATGGGATGCACTGATGCTGGCGGAGATGATTGACGATCTCACGCAGTTGAGCGGCAGATAGTCGCCTGTGTCATCGCAGCCGGAAAGACTTGCAGGAGCGATGGCGGTGGTGACGAATAGTTTGCTGAGTGCCCACTGCGGGTCTGGAGGTATATTCATGAGGATAAAAAATTGCGCCCTTGCTGTGGCGGTGCTCCTGCTGTTGCTCGTCGGCACGGCCTCTGTGGCACAGGATCAAGGATTCAACACTGAGCTGCCTGATACGTACATCATCTACCAGCACATCGAGCTTCTGGAGCGGTTGAACGATATCCAGTTCACCTCCGCACAGGCGGCAGAGCTGGCGGCGGAGATTGAAGCCCCATATACAGAGCTGCAGGAACTCTGGCAACAGGAAACATCACAGAAGCTGTATGAGGTCCTCAAAGGTATCCGCGATCAGATGATCACGGGGAGAGTGTCTGAAGAGGCCTGGCTGGCCGTGGTGGAGGCACGCGGCACGACCGTCGAGGAGGAAGAAGCGCTTGGCGAAGACCCTATCGAACAAAAAAAGGCCGCCCTTGCCGATGAGATCGCCCGGGCGTTTCTGAAGGCTCTTACGGATGCGCAAATCGCCGCGATTACTCAATCCGGCCCCGAGAGAACTGCCCGGGACTTTCTGGAGGAGCTCGATGATATGCGGGGGGCTCCGCCGAATGATTGGACCGATTTCAAGAGCGAGATGATTGCCGAAATTATGGAGCATTTTGAGGACGTCGCGGAGGATACCGGCACGCTCCGGACCGATATCAAGGCGTTTTTGGACAGGGTTCGGAATATGGGTACTGACGCGTATTACCAGCAGCGTGTGGCTCTGCGAAGTGAACTCATTGACATTGTCACCGCGGCCCGACAGGTGGGGCCGAATGAAGAAGAGGTCCGCGTGTTGAACCGGCTGGCCGAGCTGGCAGAGGTGCGAGATCTCCTGCAATTGCTGCAGGCTATGGCCGCCGCGGACCGCCAGTTTGCTGCGCTGCAGGAATGAACAGGAACAAAAGAGGATTTAGGCAGACGCCCGCGAATACTACACCTGCCGACAGCGAGGCACGCCGCGCCAGCCTTGCCTATGATTGCTGAGGAGGACTTTTAGTGATGTGGCATCGAACACGTGCATTTCCCGTTGCGGCTGTGGCGGTTATCGCTGTGCTCTTATGTGCCTCGTTGGTATCCTTTGCCCAGGATAACGACAGGCTGGCGAGCCTGATGCAGCAAACCGACCTGAAATTCAAGGTTCTCAGCGAACATAGCTATCTCGTCCCTTTAAAAGCGACGAGCATGATGAGATCCGTATCTACGTCACCTACAGCACGCCGAAGAAGGAATGTGCCCTGATATACGCCACTGTGCTGGATTACGAAGACGGTCACGATTTTCGCGCAGCGGTGCTGAGCAGGGCGCTGCAGATTAACAACGATTACCCGTGGGCGAAGTTTGCTCTCGATGCGTCCAACGGGGACCTTGATCTTCAGAGCGAGCCGGTGATGCGCACACTCGACGCCGAGGCGCTAGATATGCAGATCAACCTCGTCGCGGCACTCACCGACAAATTCATAGACGAGCTGGTGGACCTGGAGGAGGGCAACACCGAGGGCTGAGGCAGGCACGTGAAGAGGCTACAAACCCCGGTTTCGAGACGAAACTACCTGTTTAGCGTGAAGGGACTATGCCCCTCGTGCCGTCCGTGGTTCGGAGAGCCTTTAGAGTTTGATACACGACAATCAAACATCCCCGTGGCTCGGCCTGAGGCGTGTGTCGTTTGCACGCCTCAGGTGGC
>JBKHJK010000546.1:0-2838 GCA_046538215.1 Armatimonadota bacterium | reverse complement strand
GGATATGATGATGCTTTTGTCAATGCCGAGGCGCCGGGCAAACTGAGAGGCCGAGTGGTGGGACCTGCCCGTGGCAATGCACACCTCTATGCCTTTTGCGACCGCGGCTTTCAGTGCATTGATATTGGCCTCTGACACGTCGGAGGCATTCTGGACGAGGGTGCCGTCGAGGTCGGTGGTTATGAGCCTTATGTCGGGAGTGGACATGATCGTCTCCTGTCGGTGGTCATGACGGGGAAGACCCGCGCCCCTGGTGGACGCGGGCCCTGGTTTTCACAGCGGTGTGGAGTTTAGTAGTCGAGGCCGGACATTATCTCCATAATGTTGTCCAGGCAGATGCGAGATGCGGGCTCTCCGGTGGCGGAGAAACTGGCCCCACCCGGTTCGTCCAGCAGATCTCTGTCCAGCTCTTCCTCGGGCCGCCAGTGGGTCTCCAGCGAGCAGGCGCCCTCATAGCCCATGTCAATCAGCGCCTGGAACTGCCCGGGATAGTCAATATATCCGCCCTCACCGACCGGCACGCATTTGCCCTTCTCCGGCTTATCCGTCTTCACGGCGTCCTTGATGTGCACGTGGATGAGATAGGACTTCATGCGCTCGAAAGCGTCAGGGTATGGGAGCTCTCCACCCTCGGCAAAGACCTCATTGGCCGGGTCCCAGATGGCACGCACACGGGGACTTGCGAGATCGTTGTAGAGCTTCTCGGCCTCGGCGGCGCTGCCGATATGGGTGGACGCCTCGTTCTCGATGCCGATGTACACATCTTCACGCTCGCAAATTTTGATCGGCTCTTCGTAGGCGTCCAGAAGCTGCTGCCAGACATCCTCGGGGGGGCCGGTGCGCCAGAAAGTGAACCCCCGAATGATCTTGCATTCAAAAACATGTGCCATGTGGATGCAGCGGCGCAGGATGTCCAGGTGCTCCTGGTACTGCTTTTCGTCACCGAGGTCGCATTTCAAAAACGGGGAGGCGATGGAGCATACGCCCATGTCGTACTCGTCCAAAAGCTTCTTCATCTTCGTCAGGTCGCTGTCTGACAGCTCCTGCGGAGCTTTATCCCACACCGACCGCGGCTCCACCATCGGGACGTCGTACTCCTGGCAGACCTGCAGCACGCGTTCGAAGTCCTGGGATATTTCGTCACTGATTACACTAAGTTTAAACATCACGTTCACCTCATTTTTTGACGGGGCTCAAACCGTCTCATTATTCCTGACCGGGGTCGGGTGGACCTGCCCGGCTTTGCTGTGTTTTATCAATTCTATTCCCTGCGAGGGCAATGATGCGCACGCCCAGCACGAAAACGGTGATTTCTACGATCATGGCTGCCGCTATGCCCATATAGAACCACGCGGAGATGTTGTTGTTTCTGGTCGCCTCCATGACACTCGTGCCCGTCATATTCTTTTGCAGCGCAACCCCCCAGTTGTGGTGGGCGTGCATGGCGTTGTGAAACTTCTTGAGGGGATGCTGCTTTGGAAGCACCCGGTTCGGGGCATCCGGCAGCCCGGCGGCGATTCCGCAAACGGCCACATAGATCCACCACTTCCGGCTATTGCTGCGCCATGCCCGGTACGTTACCCATCCCAGCAGCACGATGAAGGCAAGCGACCACGGCCCAACCCACGGCCAGTAAACCATCCCCACCGGGAGCTGCAGGACCCGCCCCATGAGCTTCCACTGCTCGTAGTGGGGAATGGCATCCAGCACGTAATGGGACCCGAACGCCACCGGAAGCGCAAGCCACTTCAACCGGGCGGGCATCTTTGCAGCAATCGCTCCACCGGCAGCAAAATGCGCGGGAGTGAGCATATATCCTCAAACGACCTTTCTCAGAAATGCACTTTCCCGATCTTCAGCCGCTCATCCCGGTGGAGGTTGGCCATCAGAAGGGCAATGGCCAGGGAATGGAGCCGGGCCTGTGGAGTGTCCGCCCGCGAGGTGAGCACGACGGGTGCCGCTGCGCCCACCACCACGCCCGCGGTGTGTCCACCCGACAAAAAGGAGTACGTTTTGGCGAGTATATTGCCCGCCTCGATATTCGGAGCCACCAGGATGTCGCAATCCCCGGCCACCTCGCCCTGCAGGCCCTTGACCTCCGCAGCCTCCGGGGAAATGGCGTTATCCATCGCAAACGGCCCGTCCACCGTACAGTCCGGGAACTGGTGTCGCCGCTCCATGGTGCTCAGCGCCGCAGCATCAATTGTCGCCGGCATCTTCGGATTGACCAGCTCCACGGCGGCCAGAACGCCGACTTTGGGCTTCTGTATACCAAAACAGCGGGCCAGGTACACCGCGTTCATGATGATGGAGGCCTTCGTCACCAGGTCCGGGTCAATATTCATGGCGCCATCGGTGACAAATGTCAAACGATCCCTGTCACGGGTCTCCAGGGCGAAGACGTGGCTCATGATGCAGCCGGTGCGCAATCCCGTCTCTTTGTCGAGGATGGCCCGCAGAAAATCGTCGGTGTGGATGTGACCTTTCATCAGCACGTCAGCATCTCCGGATTTGACCGCCTCGGTCGCCAGACGCGCGGCTTTGAGGTCATCGGGCTCATCAATGATTTCCGCTCCGGCCGTATCGAAGTCCAGCTCTCCGGCGATTGATTCGATTTTTGCGGCGTTTCCGACGAGGACGGACCGGGCGACCCCGGCGTCGGCGGCCATTTTTACCGCCTCGATGACGCACGGCTTTTCCGCCACTGCAACAGCCACCGTCTTAACCGGGTAATCCTCAACTTCTGCCATCAGATCGTCAAAATTCTTAATCACATATCTCGCCTCCCGCGAGTTCCTCCACGCGCTCGTACGTTGCTTCGATAGCACTGTCGGGGGT
>JBKHJK010000545.1:0-2839 GCA_046538215.1 Armatimonadota bacterium | reverse complement strand
TTTCTATCCCTGGCAGCCATTCATTCAGATCCGAGGGAGGCCGCTGCCCGATAGCTTCGATCACCAGATCCACATCCATCACGCGCTCGGTGGAGGGGTCAACCTCGGGTCGTCGGCGGCCGCTTTCGTCCGGCTCGCCCAGGGTCGTCGAAGCGACTTTCAGACCCGTGAGGTTGCCAGTGCTGTCGGTGGCGTAATCCAGCGGCTGGGTCAGAATGAGGAAATGCACGCCCGCGCTCAGTGCCTCATCGCGCTCTTCGGGCCAGGCCGGCATCTCCACGAATGACCGGCGATACACGATATAGACATCATCGGCTCCGGCGCGCCTCGCAGTAATCGCCGCATCCATGGCGGTATTTCCTCCGCCGAGGACGGCGACCGCCCCTGACAGATCAAAGTCAGCCTCGCTCTTGGCCTGCTTGAGGAATCCGAGGGCGTCCTGAACACCGAATTTTGGCCGGTCGGCGCCCGGGAGCGCGACCGCATCGGTCATCCCCACACCCACGAACACGGCGTCATAGCCTCCGTCCAGGAGGTCATCCACCGTGAGGTCCTCGCCCATCCGTGTGTTCAGCCGCCACTGCAGCCGATCGGAGGTGCAGCCTTCGAGGATCGCTGCCAGCTCTGTCTCCGGTGCCTGCCGCTCCAGCCGTTCGCCGGGAATCGTTTCGGCGGCGATGCCTCCGGGAGTGTCAGCGGCGTCAATGATGGTCACCCGGTATCCCTTCTGCAAAAGTCGGATGGCACAGGAGGCACCCGCCGGTCCTGCACCGATGACCGCCACCCGCTCATCTTTGGCCTCCTCGGGAACATCCAGCGTCGCCCAGCCCTGCTCTCGGGCGTATTCACACACGTACCGCTGCAACTGGCGGATCGGAACCGGCCCGTCGGAGAGATGCTGCTGGACGCACTCGCCCTCACAGAGCGTCTCGGCGGGACACACGTACGCGCACATTTCCGGCAGCGGATTGCGCTCCCGCAGAACCCGGTATGCCAGCTCCTCGTCACCGTCGGCTATGGCCGTGACGAAGCGCGGGATATCCACACCTGCGGGACAGCCGGTCTGGCAGGTCGGGGCGTGGCAGTCGCGGCAGACCTTTGCGATCTCGCGCATGACCACCTGATTGCGCATCTGCCCGGCCTTGAAGATCGGCTCATACACCTCGTAATCGCGCACCACACAGCCCGACCGCCCCCCGTCGCGCATAATCTGTGTGCATGAGGAGCAGCATATACACAGCTTCGTCGGTGTCAGCTCACCCCGCTGTACAATCTCGCGGGCAAAGTCCGGATAGGCCAGAGCCTGCCGGCCGTAACCGATACAGTGGGCCTCATTGTTTTCGACCAGGGCCGCCCCCACGTACGGTGAGAACTCACGCAGCCAGGTGAAACCTGTGCCCATCAGCGGCATGTCGGGCACTTCGCGGGCAAGGTCCCTGTGAAGCTTCACCATGGTGGCGATATTGGTCAGCGGGTGTTCATCGGGGACGTATCCGCCGATTTCATGTGTGTCATAGGGGCGCTCGACATGCGGGTTGTAATAGGGGCTGCCGTAGGCGACGTTGATGAGGCAGACGCCCATCTCCTGCAGCTCTTTGATCAGCCGCACCGGTTCCGTCAAATCCGGTTCCATACTGCCGTCACGGGCCATTCCGAAGCCGTAGGGATACGGCATTGCGTCATAGACGCTCAGGCGGCTGGTGATGGCGATATCTGGCACATCTCGGCGGATCTTTTGTACGATCTCTCTCACCATGCGAGTGCGGTTCTCGTAACTTCCGCCATACCGGCTGTCTTCACGGGTGAAGGCATTCAGTAGCTCATACAGCAGATAGCCGTGACACGCCTTGACATCCACGGCATCGAATCCGGCCTCATAGGCGACCCGGGCGGCATCCACGTACGCCTCCTGCAGCTCATCGAGCTCATCGTCGGTGATCAGCGGATATTCGTCGGTGATGTCATGGCGCGGATCCAGAGTGGGATGGTGATAGGCGATGATCGGTTCTGGAGTCCCGGTGGGCTTGCTCTCGCGCCCTGAATGAGTGAGCTGGGCGACGACCGCGGGCTGGTGGTCTTCGTACTCTTCGGTCGCGGCTTCAGTGATGCACTCACGGAGGCGTCGGAAATCCTCCATGTTCTCTTCTTTCAGCAGAAGCTGCCTGGGATTGGCGCGACCTTCGTGGACGACAGCAGTTGCCTCCAGCCATATCAGCCCGGATCCTCCGGCCGCAAAACGGCGGTACCGGCGGTATGTCAGTGCCTCGGGTTTGCCGTCCGCCGACCCGTCACATCCCTCGACGGGGTGTATCCCCAGCGCGTTTGGCAGGTGCAGCGGACCGGCTGTGGTCGGCTCGGCCAAAACAGCAGTATTGTCTGAATATGGGAGACTGAGCCCCAGTTCCTGGAGCTTCTCTTCAATCTCATCCCAGCTGTCAAAATGGAACTGCTCGTGCTCTGATGGAAATCGGACCTTCATGATTGTCTGAATTCTCCTATCAAAAGTGGTGGCATCAACTTCGCCACCGTCATCTCTGAACAGCGTAGGGTTCGCGGGAAATCGGCGTAACTCCTTCAATGACATCGCGGGGTAACGTTTGACACATCTCAGCGGCAGGAATACACTGCTTTTGCAGCCCGCGCGACATGTGGTGACGGGTGAATGGTTCCCCCCATGCCCCCGCCCTATGTCCGAGGGCAAATTTTGAGCAGGGTTTTGGGGAGTGCCCACTGGAATGTCCGCTCAGATTTTATCAAGATTTGCTCAAGAATGGTTCAAACCATCTCAAGGAGGACACAATGAGAATGACAATCGTTTATGATAACCGGACCGACGATC
>JBKHJK010000013.1:0-13210 GCA_046538215.1 Armatimonadota bacterium | reverse complement strand
GATATGGCCCGGGAAAAATCGGCGCGGGGTTATCCGCCGCAAGCTCGTTTCCCTGGCGACGATGGCGGTCGCGGGACTTCTTTTGATGGTTTATGTCTTCGCCAACACCGCCCTGGCCTCGATGCAGACGTGGATCCGCCGCCAGGATCTCGACATCAACATCATCCACGACTTCCTGCCGGATACCACTGTCCCCGTCGGCTTTCTGATCGCCCTGGTGGCCTTCACCCTGCTGTACAAGTTCATGCCAGTCCAGAACGTCCGCTTCCGCGTGAGCTTCGTTGGCGGGCTGTTCGCGGCAGTGATCTGGCACGCCATCTCCCCGCTGTTTTCCTACATCATCAGTAATACCCAGCGCCACAGCGCCATCTACCAGGAGCTCACCAACGTGGTGGCCTTCTCGCTGTGGGCGTTTATCGGCGCCCAGGTGCTGATCATCGGGGGGCACTTCGCCGCCGCCTATGAGGAAGTGTTCGTCAACGGCAAAAGAACCGTGGATGAAGAGACACCGGAGCCGGATGAGCGGTAATCCTCTCTCAATTGCAGCCTCTGATGACGAGCGGGATCGACTCGGGCTGGAAGCTGGCACCAAACAACGGTGCCACCCTCAGGCTGTAACCAACACAGCCTTCGGGCCGAGCCACGGGGAGTTATGTGGTGTGTACAAAACTCCGAAGGCGCTCGGAGCCACGGGTTTTTGGGAGGTATCATCAGATTTATGACGCTAAACGCATACAACAACCGAAAACTCCACGCGACTACGTCTCGGGGCGAGGCACGGAAACGGTTGCTTGTCGTTTAGGAAACTCGCAAGGCTCTACAGCTCAGCGGCCCGTCTGTTCGAGGGCCTTCTTGATCTCCGTTTCCAGGCTCTCCAGGGTCAGATCGCTGCCCATCGTCTGCACGATCTTCCCCTCCGGGCCGATGATGACAGCCTGCGGCAGGGGGAGGATTTTTTTGTCCGGAAAGTATTTTCCGCGGACATCCTGACCTTTATTCTCTTCGGCGGACAGGGCGATGAGGGGGATATCCACATCGTGCTCCTGCTCCCAGCCTGAGACGATTTCGGGGCTTGGGTCGGCCGACAGCGCCAGGATGTGCACTCCACGGGGCCGGTACGCCTCCTGCATCGCCGGCATCTTCTCCAGCTTGTCACAGCACGGGATGCAATAGGTGGCCCAGAAGTACAGCACCACGATGTCGCCGCGGTATTCACCAAGAGTGTGACGCTCACCTTCAATATCGGTGAGATCAAACGCCGGAGCTGCCTCGGTCGTGTCGGTCTCCGGCTTCTGCACCGCGGGCTGCGAGGCTGCAGCCGGTGGTGTGGGGTCTTCTCGCGTACAGCCGTGAAGACCGACGACAGCGGCGAGCAGGGCTATGATTATCATGCTGGCATGTTTCACGGGTTGTCCGCCTTTTTTGCTGGAAGATAGAGTTCTCCTGTTACGACTCCAGACGCGGCTGTCTTGTTCACCCTCACCGGCCGGTGTGTCCGAAGCCGCCCTCCCCGCGGGCCGTGTCATCGAGGCTGTCGCGCTGCTGCCATTTCACGCGGCTGACCGGCGCGACAACGAGCTGGGCGATGCGATCTCCGGGCGCGATTTTCACCGGCTTGCCGCCGAGGTTCACCAGGATGACCCTGACCTCGCCGCGATAGTCGGCGTCAATGGTGCCGGGAGCGTTTGGAATGGAGAGACCGTGCTCCAGCGCCAGTCCGCTGCGGGGGCGCACCTGTGCCTCATACCCTGGAGGCAGGCCGATGTAGATACCCGAGGGCACCAGCGCTCGCTCGCCTGGCTGGATCGTCAGCGGCTCCTCGATGGCCGCCTGCAGATCCATCCCCGCCGAAAGCTCGGTCGCATATTCCGGGGCACCAAGCCTCTCCCCCAGCGGCGTGAACGCGATTTCGACCTCAACGTTGTTGTGGCGAACCATCGGCATCTCCGTGTGGCACAAGGCTTTTTTGGCATGCACGCAGAAAAGTATAACAGGGCCCTGCGGGCGCTGCAAACCGCAGGCAACATCAGATACATTCAATACGCAGATGGAGGGGTTGCCATGCCCGTCGTACCTGTCAATTATTTCGAAAACCCGGGACCCGAAAATACCGAAGCCACCCTGCAGGCCGCCCAGAGAAGGGCCGCGGACCTGTCCATAGACCAGGTCGTCGTCGCCACCACCAGCGGCAGAACCGCGCTGCAGGCCGCCAAGACGATGCCGGATGCAAAGATTATCGGAGTGACGCTGCACGCCGGGCTGTGGGAGACCTACGCCGCGCCTGATGACGAAATCATCGCCGAAGCCGAAGAGAAGGGTGTCACCATCGTTACCGCCTCCCACACTTTTCTCGGCTCCATCGCCTCCGCCGTTTTCAGCGAAAATGGAGGCATGCCCCCGGCCGAGCTGATGGGGCGAACCTACTACACCATCTCCCAGGGCACCAAGGTCGCCGTCGAATGCATGATCATGGCCGCCGACGCGGGGCATCTGGACATGGAAGAGGACGTCATTTCCATCGCCGGGACCAACAGCGGCGCGGATACGGCGATTGTCGTGAAACCGGTGTTCAGCAACGACTTTTTCAACTGCCGGGTGCGGGAGTTTCTGTGCATGCCCCGCCGCGACGCTGAGGAGTAGCGCCATCTTCTCAAAGATAGGCTTCGACCCGGCGCTGTCATGTGATGCAGGCGGTGCCGGGTTTTGGACTCATTGCTCGGCAAACTGCGGCATATCCAGGATGATGTCCACGGCCCCGGTGAGGCTGTCGGCGATATAGTCGGGCTCGTTTTGGGCGCGCTGGAGATGATCTTTGACCTGCTCGTCGCCCGGAAGCCTGCCCTCGCGGTCCGGCAGCTCCCGGCGCGTGGTGAGAAATATGGTCCTGCATCCGGCGGCATGACCGGCGTCAACATCGGTGGAGCTGTCTCCGACGAACACCGATTGCGACAGGTCGAGCCCCCATTTCGCCGCCGCTTTCAGCAGCATCCCCGGATTCGGCTTGCGCAAATACGACCCGTCATCGGGGTGATACGGGGAGTATTGCACCCCGTGTATGAGACCGCCACTTCTTTTCACATCCAGCTTCAGGTTCGCCAGGATATGATTCAGCATCGGCTCGGAAAAATATCCGCGGGCGATGCCTGACTGGTTGGTGATGATATAGACCTCCGCCTTCGCCTCCCGCAGCCGCCGCAGCGCCTTCAGGGCATCGGGGCGGAAATGGAACTCCTCGTAGCTTTTCACATAATCGTAGCTGTCTTTGTTGATGACTCCGTCGCGATCAAGTAATACGGCAGGGGTTTTTCGCACGGTCTTCTCCTGTTGGTTGAGTGATATGTTCGCAATGGTGCTTGACAAACTATGGCAGCCCAAGAGGGATTGACTCGGGCTGGAAGCTGGCGACAGACGACGTCGCCACCTGCGATTTGAACGACAAACGACCCAAATCGCAGGCCGAGCCACGGAGACGTTTGGGGGCCGTCTGCCAAACTCTAAACGCTCCCCGAACCACGGACGCCACGAGGGGCATCGTCCCTTCACGCTAAACAGGTACTTTTATCGTCCAAATCCAGGGTGAAAACGTGCTGTCCAGCGTTTTCAGCTTCCAGCCCGAGGCGCTCGCAGCCTCTTCTTTGCATTCCTATGGCGCACTTCTGCACCAGAATCATATTCGGAAGCGCCCCTGTTGGCAAATCCCTCGCGCTATACACTATACTGAAACCACATCAATTCAAAACGCAGGGAGCCCATCATGACCATCGCAGAGTTCCAGAGCCTGATTGAGGACATCTACTATGAGAAGGACGCCGCCCGCGGGATGGAGGCGGCCTTCATGTGGTTTGTTGAGGAGGTCGGCGAGCTCTCCGAAAGCCTTCGCAGCGGCGACATTGAGGACCGCGCGAGAGAGTTTGCAGATGTCGCGGCCTGGCTGGCGACACTCGCCTCCATCGCCGGAGTGGACCTGGAGGAGGCGCTCGCGCTGCAGTACGCCGATGGATGCCCCAAGTGCGGGCAGACACCCTGCGTGTGTGAGTGTGACTGACCGTGGCGAGTGTGCTTGTGGCGCTGAGCGGAGGGGTGGATTCTTCCGTCGCGGCGTATCTTCTGCAGCAGGAGGGGCATACAGTGGAGGGAGTCACCATCCTCGGCACCGGTCCCCCGGAGGCCCCGCAAACCTGCCGGCAGAAGGCCGCTGCCGCCGCTGAGGTCTGCTCGCACCTCGGCATCCCCCACCACACCCACAACCTCACCGACGAGTTCGCCGCGGAGGTGCTGGATGATTTCGTCTGCGGCTACTCGAAAGGCCTTACCCCGAATCCCTGTGTTTTGTGCAACCCCCGTATCAAGTGGGGGCACCTGCTGCAGCACGCCCTCGACAGCGGTTTCGACGCCATCGTCACCGGCCATTACGCTGTCATTAACCGTACGGACAACCGCCTGCGGCTGCTGCGGGGCGTGGATGAGAGCAGGGACCAATCGTACATGCTCTACCGCCTGAGCCAGCGCCAGCTTGCCCATACTCTCCGGCCGCTGGGGGAATATACCAAGAGCAGGGTGCGGCAGATCGCCCGGGAGGCCGACATCCCCGCCGCCGAGACCCCCGAAAGCCAGGACCTGTGCTTTGTGCCCGGTGGTGACTACGTGGAGTTCCTGCGCGGGCGGGCCGGATTCGAGCCGGGGCCGATTATTGACCTGCAGGGTAACACCATCGGCGAACATGAGGGCCTGCCGTGCTACACGGTCGGACAGCGGAGGGGGCTGGGAGTCGCCGCCGACCAGCCGCTGTACGTGATTAAGAAGGATCCCGGCACAAACGCCCTTATCGTCGGCCCCCGCAGCGCCGTGCAGACCGAGGTCTGCGCCCTTCGAGACCTCAACTGGGTCTCCATTGAGCCACCGCAGCCCGGTGAAGAGGTCGGCGGGCAGGTGGAGGTGCGCTTCCGGACAACGCCAATCGAAGCCTCCGTGGTCATCGGCAGGGAAAGTGCGGTGGTGAATCTGTCACAGCCGGCAGTGTGTGCGCCCGGACAGTCCGCAGTGCTGTATGATGACGATATTCTGCTCGGTGGGGGCATTATCGCCCGCCGGGATGAAGGATGAGATGCAATGCCGAGGTTTGACGTCTGTTCGCTGGGATGTGTGTGCTGGGATTTGACGGCGACGGTGAAGCGCTACCCCGCTCTTGATGAGAAGGTGCCGCTGGAGGAGTTCACCCAGCACGGTGGAGGCCGTTCCGGAACCGCCGCGGCGGCCTGTGCAGCACTCGGAGGCACCACCGCGATTTTCGGGCGCATCGGTGATGACACCTTCGGCGAATATATCTCCGAAGAGTTTGAGCGCCAGGGTGTGGACACCTGCGGCCTGCAGGTCATCGCGGGAGAAACCTCGCAGTTCGCCTTCTGCGTCGCTCACGAGCCCACCGGCAAGCGCACCATCTTCTACAAGCACGGCTCTTTCGAGCGGATGGAGGCGGATGACGTTGACCTGCAGCTTCTGACCGACTGCCGCTGCCTGCTGGTCGACACCCACCATATCGGCGCCGCCATCGCAGGGGCACAGGCCGCAGGTGACAGGGGCGTCCCCACGGTCATGGACGCCGAGCGCCCGCAGGAGGGCCTCATGGAGCTAATTGGCGTCACCGACCACGTCATTATTCCGTTCCATCTCGCCGAAACACTCGGTGAGGGCGATACTGACGCCGGTGTCGAGGTGATCATGCAAAAAGAGCCCGAATCGCTGGTTCTCACCCGGGGCGAACAGGGCGCGGATGTGTACACGGGAGAGGGCTCTTTTCACCAGCCGGCATATGAAGTCCCCACCGTCATTGACACCACCGGCGCGGGCGATGTCTTCCACGGGGCCTTCGCCTATGGGATCAGCCAGGGGTTGGATTTTCCGGAGACGGTCGCATTCGCTTCAGCCACTGCCGCATTAAGCACCACCGCGCTGGGCGGGCGGGGTCACCTGCCTTCATCGGCGGAGGTCCGGGCGCTGATGGAGGGCCTCTCCAGCCTCTGCAGCCGCTGAGACGACAGCTTGGCGCGGTCGCGGTGCCAAATCTCCAAAGCATCCAGGGCGTCATGCAGGTGGTAAATCCTGATTCTGGGGCCGGTGTTACGATACTGCCGGTAGGTCCGGAGGGTGTCGAAGAACCCCCAGTTGTGCTCGAAGCAGAACAGGCGGAAAAGCCGCGTCGCATTCGGAGCCTCCCACAGGGGCACACAGGCCGATTCAATGACACCGGCGGCACTCGCTTCATATTCCGAGGGCGTGTATAAGCGGGTCATCGGAACAAGCTTCTGCTGGTCCAAAACCACCAGTGACCCGCCGTCGTCACGGACCGCGCGGAGGAGTTCAATGGCCGCTTCGGGCTTTGCGGGAAGCCTCCGCACATCTGCGACCCTGTAGAGATCCTCGTGCGCCACCGCCATTCCCGGCCCTGTGTGTACCAGCGGCACAGACCCACGCTGTCTGCACACCGACAGGGCCTTGCGCTGCGACGTTTTCACGAGGGCAAAATTCGCATCTTGCTGCAGGCCCCACAGTGCAAACAGGCCCAGCAACGCCACGGAGACCGCGGTCATGACGGTTTTCGGTTTGAGCCGGGCGATTGTCTGAAACCCCAGACCCGCCAGCAGCGCATACACTGGCAGGCAGATCACCGCCAGCCGCGCGTAGGCGTCCTCCCGTATCGTCCACTGCACCATCAGCAGGACAAAAAATGTGAGCAAAAGCCAGTCACCGGCGCGTCTGCGGATCAGTGCAGTGACCGTGCCTGCGGCGAGGAGGATGACCGCCGGGCCCTCCCACAATCCCAGCAAGTAAAGATAGGTGGGCCAGTTTTTCAGCGTGGGTGGATTCATTCCCAGCTCCATCGCCCGCCACTGGAGCTGGCCGAAATAGGTGCGGACCTCGCTGCCCGCGCGGACGGTTTCGAAAACGGCCGCCCCGGCATAATACAGCAACTCCACACCGACCAGCGGCGCGACAAAGCCAACGACCATCAGACCCGCCTGACGCGCAATCACACGCAATCTGCAGCGGCGGGCGATGCACCACCCGACCATCCACACAAAGGCGAAAGCAAAGATGATGTAGCCGCGAAAGTTCAACAGGAAGACCACGCTGCAAAGCACGCCCACCAGCACCGCGCTCCATGGCCGGTCGTGACGGCTGCTTTGAAAGATACTCAGAAGCACAAGAAGCAGCAAAAGCGCGGCCAGAGCAAAATCTGCCTCCGCAAGCCCCATCCGGCTGTAGGCGACGAAATACGGTGATATCGCCAGGATGAAAGCGGCACTCAGACCGGCGGCGTCGCCATATATCCGGCGACCGAGCCAGTACACCAGATACACGCACAAAAGACTCGCTGCCACACACGCCAGGCCGCCAACCCACGCCGCCTCACCGAACAGAAGCATAAACAGCGCAATGAACGCCACATGCGCGGGCTTACCCATTGTCACAGGAGCCAGGCCCTTCACCATCGCCCGCAGCTCCTCGTTGCTCGGTGAGGGTATGCCCGGGAGGTTTCCGGCGAGCTTCCACGCGGCCGCCTTCACGCCGGTGGCGATGAACCGGCCCTCCATCACATACGAACCCTCGTCCCACAGCAGGACGCCTCCGCGGTCGGCCAGGCCGTACACCCGGACGATGGCACCCACCAGCAGGATAAGAAGAATGATCGCGGTTCGATACCGGGCGATCGGCTGTGACGATCCAGCGTCCGCCTGCATGACTTGTTCCTCTGCACGTGTGGGGGTGGGAAAGTGCCCACCCTACAAACCATTGAATACTCGTTCTGTGCATTTCGCCGACAGAGGGGCTGTTCCTCCCCTGCGGCGGCGAAGATTGCGGTGCACAGCGCGGGCTCGCTCATAAAGGAAAAATCTCCGGCGACGCGAAATTGTACAGGATATTGAGCAGTTTCAGGCAGATTGACACAGCCCACAGGGAGCGATTGACATGCCCGCAGCGATAAAACTCGTCCTTGCCTGCATCTGCATCACCGCCGCCGTGGTCGTCTATGCCGCAAACGGGCCTGAATACGGCGGGAAATATACCAAAGAGCGCATCAGTCATTTGCGTGAGAATATCGAGCGGTTCGACTGGGCGGCGGGACGGCGCGACTCGGCTGTTTCCAGAGCTCAGTTGTGGGTCAACAAGTCCGATGAAGAGCTGTGGGAGATGATCCCCGGCCAGACCATTGGCCGGACCATCGACACCACCATGACCAATAAGCGCCCCGGTGTGGAGGAGGTACGAATCCACAAGTGCCCGGTCTGCGGCGATGACATCAACAAACACGGCAACTACCCGTGGATCGTGGACCCGAAGGAGAACCCGTGGAAGATTAAGTGCCCGAGCTGCAGCACTGTCTTCCCCACGAACGACTTCGAGGCCTACTGGCGCAGCGGCCGTGACGAAACAGGTGTATTTGACCCCGAGAAGGCCGACAAAAGCCTGCTTTACAACACCGAGCATCCCGACCCCGATGACCCGAAGCACACATGGGGTGTTGATGACGGGTACGGGTGGACGGACGAGGAGGGGATTGAACACCGTTTTGTCGCCTACTACGCCTGGCAGCACTGGCGGCACCTCCGCAGCGGTCTCGGAGCGCTGTGTGAGGCGTACCTGTACACGGGTGACTCCAAATACGCTCATAAGGCGGGGGTGATGTTCGACCGCATCGCCGATCTGTATCCGAGCATGGACTATTCCGAATATGGCCTGAAGCGTGGCTGGTATCACTCCGGCGGCGGCAGCGGACGGGGCAAGATCGAGGGGCGCATCTGGGAGGCAGGTGTCGTCCGCAACTGGGGGCAGTATTACGGCATGGTGCGCTCCGGCCTGTATGACCTGCCGGAACTCTATGCATTCCTGGCGAAAAAGGGTGAACAGTACGAGCTTCCAACTGAAAAAGGCACATATGAGCGCCTTCGGGACAATATCGAGACCAATGCCATCCAGGAGGGCGTGGAGGCGATTTTCGAGGGCGACGTCAGCACCAACGAGGGAGGCAACCAGCTTTCGGTGCTGCACTGCGCCGTGGCCCTCAACCGCGACCCGTTGACTACAGAGTGGATTGACTGGATCTTCCATGAAGGCAGGTCGGGTACCGACGAGGGAGGGCATATCCCACAGCTTATCGTCGGCGAAATTGACCGCGACGGTGTGGGCGCCGAAGGAGCGCCTGGATACTCGCTGGGCTGGAGCAGCCGCATGGGCCATATCGCAAACCTGCTGTCTGATTATGAGGGATATACAAAACACGACCTGTACCGCGACTTCCCGCAGGTCAAAAAGAGCGTCATGGCGGCGTGGAGGCTGGCAATATTGGGCGCCAATACCCCCAATATCGGGGACGCGGGCAGTACCGGCAGCCGGGGCATCGCGGCGCTGAGCGCCGATCTGCTCATCGAGGCCTACAAGCGCCTGAAGGACCCGGAGCTGGCTCTTATCGCCGTCCGGGCCAATAAGGGTCGCTATGAGGGTCTCGGACGCGACATCCTCGCCGAAGACCCCGACTGGGTGCAAAAGGAAATCGAGGCGCTGCTGGCCGAGCAGGGACTGCAGCCGGATATTGAGGGAGAAAACCTCAGCGGCTACGGGCTGGCAAGCATCGAGTTCGGGCCCCCCAACACCGGCCACGGGCTGTGGATGTATTACGGGCGCAACGGCGGACATGGACACCGTGATCGTCTCAACTTCGGCCTGGACGCGTACGGTGTGTGTATGAGCCCGGACCTGGGCTATCCGGAGTTCGCCACCAGGTGGGCCAAGCGCAGCCAGTGGACCGATAACACGATTTCTCATAACACCGTCATCATCAACGAGGTCCCCCAGAGCACCAACTGGGTGGGCCATCCGCAGTTTTTCGCGCAGTTTGACGATTTCGGCGGATTCTGTGTGCAGAGCCCCGGCGTGTATCCCGACACAGCCGAGACCTATGAGCGAACCATGGCGCTGGTGAAGGTCGGACCGGAGCAGGCCTATGCTCTGGATATCTTCCGCGTCGCCGGAGGCAATGACCATCTGATGAGCTTCCACGGCCTGGAGGCGGATGTCACGTCTACCGGTCTCAATTTGACGAAGCAGGAGGGCGGTAGCTACGCCGGGCCGGATGTGGAGTTCAAGGATTCGCCGTGGAACGGGCCGAAAACCGGCTACGCTTGGCTGGATAACGTCGAGCGTGATGAGGATCCGCCTCCGACGTTCATGCTCGATTACGCGGGTGCTGCGGGCTATCGCGGCCTCACCGAATCCGACGACCTGCACCTGCGGTATCACTTCCTCAGCCAGGTTGACGACATCGCGCTGTGTGACGGCCATCCACCCTCCAACAAGCGCGGCAATCCCGAAGCGTTGCGGTATCTGATGGCCCATCGGCAGGGCGAGGAGGGCCTGCAGTCAACCTTCGCCGCCATCGTCGAGCCGTACCGCGCCGAGGCGCTTATCAGCAACGTCACCCGGCTGGATGTCAAAGGAGCCGACGGCGGCATCGAGCCGGTCGCGGTGAAAATCGAGCTCGCCGACGGCCGCACCGATTACCTGCTGTCAGGACCGGATGACGAGACTGTGTACGAAACCGAGGACGGTATCTCTTTCGCCGGCCGCCTCATCGGCCTGCGCACCCGCGACGGTGCTGTCGAGACGGTCTGGACGATCCGCGCATCCGAAGTGCGTATCGGTGACTTCGCGGTGATCCCCGGGGCCCCCGGATACCGGGGCATCATCTCAAGGATGGACAAAGACATGCAGGGGGACGGCTTCATCTGGGTGGATACGCCGCTGCCGGTTGATGATACTCTTCGCGGCGCGGAGATCATCATCGAAAACGACCGCAAGCGCAATGCCGTCTATACCATCCAGGGCGTCGAAGAGGACGGGGATTTGTACAAAATCAACTGTGGCGAGGTGGCCTTCATCCGCAGCTTCAAGGACCCGATGAACTACGACGCGGGCTATGTATATAACTTCGAAGAGGGTGCCGCATGGATTATCCCCAACGCCGTCAGGCTCCACCGCCACGGCGACGCCCTCATCCGCACCACCACCAGCAGCCCGGTGGATGTGGAGGTTGAAGAATAGTCATCTCCTCCCTGCCTGCCGCCAATTCCCCCGACCGTCGCATGGTCGTGGGAGCTTTTGGAGGGTGCAGCCGCTTTCCCGGCGGGACCGGTCAGATGCGGACCGGCTCGATGCCCAGATGTGCGCAGATGTCCTTGAGGCTTTCGGTGACATCGCCCCAGCAGATGGCGAAATGCTGTGAGGCCATCGTCTCTATGAGCTTCTCCGGCGAGCCATCCAGCTTTACCTCGATACCCGGGAAGCGCCCCTGCCGCAGCTCTGTCTCCACCGCCCGTCCCGTACCGTAGTTGAGACGGTAATCACCGTGGCTGCCCTCGACCAGCCGGGCGAAGGTCACCGGCCCGCGGCGCAGCGTGAAGGAACAGATGATGCCGTCGAAGCCGGGATGGTCGAACTCCTGGATGAGAATCGTGTCGTCCTCATGGGCGCAGGAAAACGGCGCGAAGCCGCACGACGACAACAGCATCTGGTCGTCCTGCAGGTCCAGGATGTCGCCGTAGAAGATGACCTGGTCGGTCAGATAATGCAGCATCGTCATGGTGGTGGTGATGATGACATCGCCCTCACAGGCCGAGACCACCCCGCTGTCGGCGAGCATTGAAATCGGCACACACGCAGTCATGCCATATTCCTGCGATAGCTCGTACTGGCACTTCACATTCATCGCGTCGAGGCTGTATTCTTCGGCCATCTCCTGCAGCGCCAGGCCGAGGCTGACGGCGGTGTTAAGGCGCTCGTTGCTCACAGCGATTTCGGCCTGCTGCGAGATTTTTGCTGCCGCGTCGTGAATCTCATCATCTGGAATCTCTTCCGCGCGCTGGATGAGGGAGTAGCTGTCGAAGTGAACGACCTCCGGGCCGATATGGCGCCGCAAAAGCACGTGGTCGAAGGTGCCGGGATACATCGCCATGGCCGCATAGCCGACCAGGCCCAGGCGCGTGCGTTTCAGGCGCCCGAGTGTATGAGCCGCGTGGCTGAAGGCGTCCGCCTGGTCTATGATTGTCTCATCGTCCGGCAGCCCGAGGATGAACCGGTAGGCGTACTCCATCCGATCCAGCGCTCCCTTGAGCACACACGCGGCCACAAAGGAGCCGGTGGATTCGCGCCGCCCCTCCCACTGAAACATGTTGAAGCCCCAGACAGCGAAGGGCAGGTGTTCGAACTCCCGTATTGCCGCCGTTGCAGTCGAGCACTCTATCCAGGTGCCCAGAAATACGATAACTCCATCGAGGTCCTGCTTGAGGAGCTCACGGGCGGCGTGTCCGGCCTCCACCGCACCGGTGTGGGCCTCACCGTCGCAGACGATTTCGATATCTCTTTCTTCAAGCGCCGATATCGCCTGATCGGCAAAGTGTTTCCCAATATCGTTTTGATAATCCGGATGGCCGATGATGACGAATCCGATGCGTGGCTGCATGTGTATCCCTCCGACACACTGCGGGCTTGTTGTGAATGTGGTATTCGTCGCAGGCAGGCCCGGGTCCTTTGGGATCAGAACACAAAGGGTGTATATGGCGTCTAAGTAAATGCGTAGCCAGGCCCCTGCACCGGTTGTGCGAGGAGGTCAGACATGAAACGCCACACCGCGGGTATTGTTGCAGTCATTATACTGGTGTTTATGGTCGCCGGTTCGGCCACAGCGGTCATCGAGCGGATCGAGCCGATGTACGTGGATGCTCAATGGCTTGTCGATTCACTGTGGGGGCCGGAAGAGACCGCCCAGCAGCCACAGGATTACCTGGCTTCCTTCGCAACTGACCTCATCGGCGACGCTGTGGCGCAGATGCCGCGAACAAACGGCCGGTGGGTGCAGGGTACCCAGACCCGCCAGGGTACCAGCACCTCCGGTGGCTCGACATCCACGCTCGGTTCGATGCTGCCTGAAGGGATCGAAGGGCGGCCGGTGGTGGTGCCCACGCAAAACGCCTTCCTCGTCGAAGGGACGCAAATCGCCCTCGACCGCCTCAGAGAAATCATCAGGATGCTCGATCAGCCCTCTGATATGGTGAATGTTGATGTCCGGTCGGTTGACGCGCCGGTTGAGGAGGTCTCCGGGTGGGGTGTTGACTGGTTTTACGAGCGGGGCGATGGCTCGGTCGGGAGCGTTCATAAC
>JBKHJK010000544.1:0-2862 GCA_046538215.1 Armatimonadota bacterium | reverse complement strand
GCCGAGATGCTCGGGATTAAGCCGGTCGGCTACACAATGGCTGTTCACAGCTCGGGTCCCCTCGGGCCCCTCGTGAGCCTTATGTACTCGCGCCGGCCGGAGGTCTCCGGAACGCTTGCCCTCAAAATGGCGCTGCGAAAAGCGCTCTTTCATCTGCGTTTGCCTGCGGGCTTTTCGTCCCTGCTGGCGATTCTCGCTGGCGCTCAGTCGCTGCCCGCGAACGGCGCCCCGGGCCAGATTTTTGCTCATGCGTACGATGCGGCGGCGGCGTGCGGGTATATTCACCGGGCGATGATCGTCCAGAAGATCCGTGAAATCCTCGACACCGCCCTTGGCATCAGCGCTGAATTGGTCTGTGACCTCTCACACAACGGCATCTGGCGCGAGACCATCGGCGGACAGGAGCTTTTTGTCCACCGCCACGGTGCGTGTTCCTTCCGCCCACCCGGCTTTTTCCATGACGGCCATCCGTACGCCGAGACGGGCCAGCTGGCGTTTGTCGGCAGCTCCATGTCCACGCCCTCGGCCATTGTGGTGCCCGGTGACAGCGTTGGAAAGACCCACTACTCCATCAATCACGGCACGGGACGAGTACAGGAGAAACCCGATGCGTCCACAACATCTGCCGCGGAATATCTCGACAGCAGGGGGATTGTGGCCCACGTCTCGGGGGCCGGGTCGCTTGCAGGACAGCTTGGATATAACTATCGCCCCATCGAGGATGTCATGAACGTGCTCCAACAGGCGGGAGTCGCGCAACCCGTGGCCATGGTCACTCCGGTGGCCAGCCTCAAATACGCCTGAACCGCCGCGACAATTGCTGAAACCAGTAGAGGCCCAGCGGTGGAGTCATTCGCGGCCTCCGCTGTCTGAACAGGTATTCGTCACCCGATTCATGAAAAGAGTGCTATCACTGCTCGGGAGGCTTTCTGATGATACAGGTCGGAATTATTGGATTAAAGGGCCACCAGTCCGTTGCAATCGGCGGTATCCAGAAGCGCGATAACTGCCGGCTGGCGGCCGTGTGTGATGATGACGAAAAGATGCTCGAAGGCGTCGGTGAATGGGCGGCGGCGGATGAAGACACCCGCACCTTCAACGACTACGGCGCCATGCTCGACGAGGTTGAGCTTGATGTTGTCGTCGAAGCCGGGACCGACAACCTCCGCGGCGATGTCATTCGCTCCTGCGCCCGCCGGGGCATTCACGTGCTCGCCGAAAAGCCGCTGGCGTTTACCCTGCAGGAACTTGAGCACGTCCGGGCGGCGGTTGAGGACGGCGGCATAGACATCTCCATGCTTTTGACCATGCGCTATGACCCCATTTACCTGGGTATCAAACAGATTGTCGAAAGCGGGGCTGTCGGCACGCTATGTCTGGCGACCATGCAGAAAAGCTACCGGCTGGGCAACCGGCCGCAATGGCAGCGCAGCAGCGAGACGTTCAGCGGCATCATCCCCTTCATCGGCATCCACGCACTGGACCTGATCTGGTACACCACGGGGCTTCATTTCACCGCAGGATCCGGCTTCCAGGGCAATATCGGGCATCCGGAGATCCGGGACATGGAGGATAGCGCCTGCCTGGCGGTGGAGCTTTCCAACGGGGCTTCTGCAGCGGTGCGGATGGATTACTGCCGCCCGGAGGCCGCGCCGACACACGGTGACGACAGGCTGCGGCTGGCGGGAAATCAGGGGATCGTCGAGGCCCTGCATTGTGGGGAAACTGTCACGCTCATTGATGAAAACGGCGAGAATGACGTGGAACTGCCCGAGGCCGTTGACCAGTTTTCTGATTTCGTCGATACCATCGGCGGTGGCGAATGCCTCGCACCGGCCGAGGACTGCTTCTACATGACGGAGGTGGTGCTGCGTTTGAAGGAGGCGGTGCAAACCGGCACCGTCGCAGCACTGCCTGCACCGGGCGCAGTGGTGTAGGCTTCCGGCCTCCACCGGAGAACGTCAGAATCCAGCAATCCAGGAGTGAATGAAATGTCCGCAAAACCGCACCGTGACACACCGATCACCATGCGCCCGCATCACATGCTGTGCCTGTACTGCCTCAAGGGTGGTGGCGATCCGCCGGACCGAGAAAGAGCCGGGTTGGACGACATCCTCAAGCGCATCGAAGAGGACCGCAATACCATCATCAAGCTCGACACCGCTTTCAACTGTATGGGCGGGCCGACGACCTTCCCCGACCGTCACACACCGGAGACGCGCCGCAAGGACCTTCAGGTGTTGCGCGATCTGAACCTGGTTCCCGACGCCACGCGTTCGGCGTACTGGATGATCCACCGGTGGATCCCGGAGCACATCCCCTCCCTTGAGGGCATCTGCCGGCTGCAAAACCCGGAGTGGTCTGACTGGGAGGGGTGCCCGGTCGCCGAAACCGGTGCGTACGAAAAGGGTATCGAGGCGGGTCTGTGCCGCGAGCGCACGGAGGAGGAGATGCAGCAGGCGAAGCGGGAGTCGGTGCAGATGATGGAAGAGACCGACCGGATGCAGATCCGCGCCCACCACCTGCTGTGCATGATGTGTTATTACGGCAGTGGGAAGGACGAGCCGCTGGCCGCCGACAACCTCTGGGAGGCTATTCTCCGTATCGCCTGCGACCCGGAGGTGGAGATCGAGCTGATCGAGGGCGCCTGCATGATCTGTCCGCCATGCCCCGGCTATGACCCGGAACGGGGAATCTGCGACACCGGCTGCGGCCTTCGCGACCGACTGAAAGACCTCAACACCTTCCAGATCCTCGGATTCAAGCCGGGCGACGTGGTCACCGGTCGGGAGGTTTATGACCTCATCTGGGAGCGCATCCCGGACGTCAACGCAGTGTGTGCAAACCGCGACGATCCGGTAC
>JBKHJK010000543.1:0-2869 GCA_046538215.1 Armatimonadota bacterium | reverse complement strand
CTATCACCTCATGAAGGAGCCGGGCGAGCCGACGGTTGCCGCAGACCCGAACCGCGACTCGGGCTGGAAGCTCGAGCCACGGGAGGAGGAAGGGACGAAGGAGCCCGAGCTACAGGAGGAGGAAAGGGCCAGGGAGCTCCAGGCACGGGAGGAGACCAGGGAGTCCAGGTCACCGCGGAAGGGTGCAAAGGGTCCCGAGCCGCGACATCTTTTCGAGGAGGTTGACTGGACCCTGCGCACGACCTTCGAACAGCAGGGCGAAAACGAGGTGGGGAAACGCCGCTACGTCGAGCCGCATGAAGAGGATGGACAGCAGGTTCCCGGGCGCGTGTACATCAACGATGACCAGTATTTCGAAGGCATTGACCCGGCCACCTGGGAGTTTCACATCGGCGGATACCAGGTGCTGGACAAGTGGCTGAAGGACCGCAAGGGCCGCACGCTGTCATGGGACGACATCCAGCACTACCAGAAAATCGTCATTGCCCTCGAACAGACACAGCGCCTCATGGCGCTGATAGACGAGCGCATCGAAAGCTGGCCGATCCAATAGACGACGATTGGATTGATCCAATAAACGACGACTGGATTCAGGAGTTTTGCAGACGGCATAACAGTGGCTCATAAAAATCCAAACCCCCGGGGCTCTGGCCTGCGATTTGAGTCGTTAGTCGCTGCAAATCGCAGGTGGCGATGCTGTTTGTCGCCAGCTTCCGGTGGAGTTTTCGTGATTTCACGAAAACTCCAAATGCTGATTGCAGGCTGCGCAATCAGCTACGCCCGAGGCGATGGCAAGGAGTGCCTGGAAGACTTTTATGCGTCCCTATTGCACCGACACGAAAATATTGCAGGAAGACTGTTGCGACAAAGAAGGCCCCGCCGTGGCACCCGTGAACGTCGCTGGTGTACAAAACAGATGAGTTCTATTCCTCCGGCATGTCGGCGGTGGCGGCGGCGAAGATCTGGTCGGCGGTCAGGGCCTCCTCGTACACCTTCAGCTCGTCAATGGCGCCGTCGAAGGGGTAGGCGTTTTTGCGGCCGATGTAGTTGCCGATGACGAAGGTCCTCGTCCCCGGTGCGATGGGCTTTCCGATCTCCTGCTGCGCCCGCTGCACGCAGTTGACATACACGCGGGCGGTCTGGCCGTCATAGGTCGCCGCGACGTGGTGGAAGTAGCCTGCGGCGATGGAGTGATTGGGGCTGGAGGTGCTGGGGATATCGCCGTCGGGTGTGCCGAAGCGCAGATCCACGCGGGCCCAGAAGTACCGCAGGCGCCAGCCCGGCCACGGTGGATCGCCGGATTTGTCGCCATTGCCACAGAGGATCTCGTGCGCTCCCGTCCGCTTCATCGGCTTGATCCACGCCATGACTGTGAGTTCCCGGAGCTTTTGCAGGTCTTCGGATTTGCTGACGGTGAGGTAGTCTTCCTCCGCCGGGTCGAACTTCAGTGCCTTCCCACACGGGCCGTCCACGACCTCAAGCTCCACGCCCTCACCGGATACGGCGTCATGACCGTTTCCGGTGACATCCGGCACCTTCCCGCCGATCACGGCATTCATCGTCCAGTGTGCGAGGGGCGCGGGTTGATTGTCGGCGGCCTCCTGTGGCTCGACCGGGGGCCCCAGGAAAAACCACACGACGGCGGCCACAAGCACCACCCACACCGGTGTCACATGGATAACAACCTGCCCGCGGCGTGAAAGGCTCCTATTTCGCATAGGCTTCAACCTCCGTGATGCCGCTGCGCTTGCCGTCACCGCGGGCGGCGGTGCAGAGGATGCGCAGGGTCTGGATTTCGCGCGGCTCGAAAGTCAGCTCGACGCTGTCTCCCTCCTGGTCTTGGGCCTGTGCGATGGTCTTCCATTCGTCGCCTTCAGCCGGGACCTGAAGCTCGACATCCCCCACGGAGGTGGTGTATATGACGACGCGTCCGATGGTCTGCGGCTGTGGCCATTGCAGGCTGATCCAGTCGGGCCAGCGGTTCCATGTTTCGTCGGACCAGCCGCTTCCGCGACGCGCACCGTCAACCACCTTCACGTGCAGGTTCTTGCGGGAGGTTGAGGCTTCGATCTGCACGCCGGAGTCTTTGTACGCGAGGTTGCCGGGCCGCTTCAGGTCCGCGTCGGCCTGTTCTGCGCGCTGCCGGGCATCCTCGACCTGCTCGCGGTCCGCAAGGTCGGCAACGGTGGTGTAGATATGGGTCTCATATTTCTCGAAGGTGTCGGTCACTGCGCCGCCATTGACAGCCACGGAGCGGCCCTCCGACACCACCATCATTTTCGCGGGCGACTGGCCGGGGATATGAACGGTGATCTCCTGGGCGCTGGTGGCGGTGTTGACGACAAACAGATACACCTCTTCACCCACGCGTCGCACGGAGGCCTCCACGTGGTCGGGATCGGCGGCCTCAACCTGCAGGTCGTTGATCGGTTCGGCAAAGACCGCTTCCTTCAGATCCTGCAGCTCGTTGCCGATGAAGATGGCCGCCACCCGCAGGCGCGGGTAGTTGTACTGGTGGCTGTTGGTGTACCACAGGATCCCCGTGGCCCGGTTGGTGATCGCCTGGTAGGCCTGGTTGCGCATTTCGGTGAAGTTCGGGGCGCGGTTGTTGAGCTTGCCGTAATCGCCGTAATTGAAGCCCTGGGGGGTGACCATGATGCAGCGCCGCCCCTCCCCCGCCTCCTGGCAGGCTTTCATGAAGTTCGACACGCGGTTGATGTCACGACCACTGTCACCGTCCTCGATAAACAGCGGGTAGGGGTCGGGCATCAGGATATCGCAGGCCTCCACATACTTGTGAATCCCCGCGATGGTGTCATTGAGCAGTATCTGCGGATGGTAGGGGTCCTCTTCGCTGATGACTTCGTAT
>JBKHJK010000012.1:0-13386 GCA_046538215.1 Armatimonadota bacterium | reverse complement strand
CTGCCCGGACTGCGACGGGCTCGGGGTCCGCCAGGAGCCCGATCCCGAGCGGCTGTCGCGACAGGCGCTGGAGGTGCTGGCGATCGTGGCCTACCGGCAGCCGATCACGCGCCCGGAAATTGATGAGCTTCGTGGCGTCAACTCCAGTGGAGTGATGAACACGCTGCTGGAGAAGAACCTTATTCGCGTGTGCGGACGGCTCGACGCTCCCGGCCGCCCATACCTGCTGGAAACGACTGACTTCTTTTTGTCCGCCTTCGGTCTCAAGGACCTCGAAGATCTCCCGAAAATTGATCTGCCCGCTCCGCCAAAAAAATCCGGCCAGCAAACCCTCGAAGACACCTCCGAGAATCCTGACGGTGAGACGACCGGCGAGAATACCGAAAACACTGCTGAGGATGACCGTCCATCGTAAGAGCTCCATCGCAGCGGACAACCCGGCTGTTTATCCTGCCCATGGCGTCTGTGGTACTCCTGGTCCTGTGCGAGGGACCCGGGATCGCTCAGGAGGTGACCGGCTCCGCCAGCGACTCCCCGCTGGAGATCTCAGCGCCGTCTGCAATCCTCATTGATTCCCGCAGCGGCATTGTTCTGTGGCAGCGAGAGCCCCATACGTCCATGTATCCCGCAAGCCTGACGAAAATGATGACAGGGCTTTTGTGCGTGGAAAAAGGAAACCTGGACGATGTTGTGACTGTCAGCGCCCGGGCCGCGGCCGTCGGTGAGGCCTCGCTGAACCTTTCGGCCAGTGAAACCCTCACCCTCAGAGAGCTTTTGCAGGGGCTTTTGATCAAATCGGCCAACGATGCGTCTGTCGCCATCGCCGAACATATCGCCGGTGACCTGGAGACGTTCATCGCCATGATGAACACCCGGGCCCGGGAGCTGGGAATGATGGGCACGCATTTTGAAAACCCTCACGGCCTGCATTCCGACAATCATGTCTCCACCGCGGCGGACCTGGCGACGCTTGCCCGTGGGGTGATGGCGGTTCCGGAGCTGGCGGAGATCTGCGACACCGAGCGGGCGGTGATCCCGTGGGAGGGGAAGACCTGGTCGCGGGAACTTGTCAACCGCAACCGCCTGTTATTGCAGTGGGAGGAGTGTGACGGCATCAAGACGGGCTGGACGACACAGGCGGGTCGCTGCCTCGCTGCATCAGCCACCCGGAATGATGAACGGCTCATCTGCGTGGTGCTGGATTGTGAGGACGCCTGGACGGACGCCGAAGCGCTGCTGCGGTGGGGCTTCAAACAATACCGGCACGAAACGGTCATCCGCACCGGACCGACCGGTCGCACCGCACACGTATTGAAAGGGAAAAAAGCCCGGGTGCAGCTCGCCGCCACCCAGTCGCTCATCCTGCCGGTGCGTACCTCTCGGGGGATCCCGAAGCCGCAGATGAATATCGCGCCCGTCGAGGCGCCGGTTCATCGCGGGCAGGCTCTTGGTGAACTCCAGCTTTCCTATCGGGGTCATACATATCATGTGCCACTGGTGGCGGTGGATGATGTTGAAAAGAGCTTCTGGGCGACTGCGGTGGACACATGTCTTCCGAAGATCAGTCTCTGGCTTTTGCTGGCATTATCGGTTGGGGTGTTGCTCCATGGAGCGGTTACAAAAATTGCTCTCGCGCGCAGGCATCGCCTCGAGAAGAGGCGCAGAAGACCTCATAGCCGACGGACGAGTGAGCGTGAATGGCGAGATCGTTACAGAACTCGGGACGAAAGCCGATCCTGAAAAAGACACCATCGCCGTGGATGGCGAGCCGATCAGCCTGCCGCAAAAGAAGTTTTATCTCATGCTTCATAAGCCCCCCAACTGCATATCCACCCGTGACGACCCCCACGGGCGCGACACGGTGATGGATTATGTGCCTCAGAAGCTGCATGATTACATCTATCCGGTCGGGCGGCTTGATTTCGACGCCACCGGCCTGCTTTTGCTCACAAACGACGGCAGGCTCACCCACGCCCTCACCCACCCGAGCTTTGAGGTGTCGAAGGTCTATCGGGTGAAGGTGCAGGGACGGGTTGAGCGCGAAGATATGGAGCGGCTGAAAGCGGGCGTACAGCTTGACGACGGGCCGGCCGCGGCTGATGATGCGGACATACTTTCGGCCAGTGACAATTCTTCGACCATCGAGATGGAGCTTCACGAGGGCCGCAAACATGAGGTGAAACGCCTCTGTGAGGCCATTGGGCATCCTGTTGAGCATCTCATGCGCCGGTCGCTCGGTGGCGTGCACATCGGCCACCTGCCGCCCGGACAGTGGCGAGAACTGACTGACGAGGAAGTGCAGCGGCTGTATGCAGTCACCGGACTCGGCGACGATCCCGGCGGGCAATAGACAGCCACTCGTTCACTCCGTTGCACTGGTCGCGGGAGTGTTGCTGGCGGTGGCTGTGTGCGTGCTGTTGTGGCTGCGTCTTCTGCCCCTGGGCATCCCCGGACAGTGGGAATGGCCGTGGCGGGTTCCGCCGCAGAGCCCCGGATTGCCCGCGATCGCCGGATTTGTGCTGCTGGTTGCGGCCGCCGTGTATATCGTGTTTCTCATCAACAGCCGCTCGCCCCGGTCCGATCAATATTTCATCGCCGTGCTGTTGTGCTGTATCTGCGCCGGTGTTCTCCTCGGCGGGCTTTTTGTTTCACAGAGCATCCCGATGATCCGCACCGCCACCGCCACGACCTCCATTGCCGCCCTGCCGTATTACGGTGAGGCCGTGCAGGCCCGGACCCTCCCGCGATTGTTTGGGCGTTACGGACATTCCGAGGGCCCCTCCACACGGCCTGACCGTCTTCGGACACATCCGCCCGGCCCGGTGGTGTATTACCTGTACGCACGGCGCGTTATCCTGTCACGTCCGGCGCTGCTGGAGGTGGGTGAAAGGCTTTTCGCCCATGAGGGGGTCTCCCCGGAAACGGCGCTGAGATTCGCAAAGCAGTACACCATCGTCCCGCTGACGGAAGAGGATGTCATCGCCGGTACGCTGGCCTCTCTCTTTATCAGCCTCCTTGGGGCCCTGCTTCCGGCCGCGGTGTTCCTGCTGGTACTGGCGGTGTGGGACACTCGTGTCGCCCTGGCGGCTGCAGTCGTGAGCGCGTCAATCCCCTCACTGGTGCTGTTTGTGCCGAGTATTGATGGCGCCGGAGCGATTATGGCCATATCGGCGCTGGCAGCCTTCCTGTGGTCCCGGCGCCAGAAGCGCCCCTCCCTCGCCGCACTTTCGGGGCTGCTGTGGGCGGCGGCCGGATTCTGGAGTGTCGGACTGCTGGTGGTGGCCTTCCCTGCGGTCATTGCGGTTATACGAGATGTCGTTCACGCTGACACGGGCCGCCAGGGACTGGTTATCGCCGGGACTGCGCTCGGTGTGTTTGTGCTTCTTTTTGTGGCGCTTTTCGTTTTTTGCGGATATCGGCCTGTTGCAAACCTGCAGGAGATCTTTCGCAGCCAGGCCTTCATCATGTCTCGAAGCGCCCGGGACCGGCTGCCGTGGACATTGATGAATATGTACGAATTTGCGCTCTTTTTCGGTCCCGCCCTGCTCACAGTATCTGTCACCGGTCTGGTCAGCGCCCTGCGAGGCCCCTTCAGGCCAGCCGTTCGCTTCCTCGGGTGGGGCCTTATTGCCGCGTTTGTGCTCCTGGTCATCTCCGGCACCACACGCGGGGAGGTCGGGCGGATATGGCTGTTTCTGATGCCGATGTTGAGTGCTTTCGCGGCCGTGCCCGTGATCCAGATGCCCAAACGCCACCGCTGGTGGTATCTGCCGGTTCTCGCAGCCGCCCAGGGCCTCTGCTGTTTGGTCATGTACGCATTTATCATTCCCGTCCGAGCGTGAATCCATGAATGACGTCAAAAAAGTCCTGAGCACGTTGAGCCACAACCCGCTGTGCATTGAGGTGACGGAACTGGCACGCTCGCTCGATGCGCCGTTGTATATCGTCGGCGGGGCGGTGCGTGATTTGCTGATCGGCTATCCGGTCAAAGACTGGGACTTTGCCGGCCCCGCCGCGATGGAGCTTGCCGCCAAGTTTGCCGAGACCAACGACGCCAGGGTGGTTACGCTTCACGAGGACCAGCCCACGGCCAGAGTGCCCGTCCGTGTCGGGGATGATGAATACGAGCTGTACGATTTCTGCGAGCTTCGCGGTGACGACCTTGAAGAGGACCTGCAGCAGCGCGATTTTACCATCAACGCCATCGCCTGCGATCTACACGATCCCGCGCTGATTGATCCGCTCGGCGGGATCGAAGACCTTCGCAGCAGACTCATCAGGGCTGTTCATCGCGAGAACCTCCAGTCCGATCCGCTCCGTTGCCTGCGGGCATACCGGTTTTACTCACAGTTGGGCTTTGAGATAGAGCCGCAGACCCGTGAGTGGATTCGGGACCTGGCCCCGGAGCTTCGGCGGGTGGCCGGGCAGCGTATCGGCAGCGAGCTCTACCAGCTTATGTATCCGCCTCGCGTAGCCGGGACGCTCGATTTCATGGATGAAGACGGCATTCTGGCACAGGTTCTTCCCGAGATCGAGGAGGGGCGCAATATGCCGCAGCCCTCCTTTCACCACCTGCCCGTCCGGGCGCATATTATTGAAACTGCGCGGCAGATGGAGCGGCTTATACTGGATCCCACTGGCGCCCTGCCTGCCTCATACCAGCGGCTGGAGGAGTACATCGTGGGTGAGGGGATACCGCCGATGTTGATTATGGCGGCCCTCATGCACGATATCGGCAAGCCGCGGACCTTCAGCCAGGGTGAGGACGGCCGGATACACTTCTATGAACACCACAGCCAGAGCGCGCAGATGGCCCAGGAGATCCTCACCCGCTTCGCCTGGCCCACGGAGGTTCGGCAGCCGGTTGTGAGCTTCGCCGAACAGCACATGCGGCCATTTGACCTCGCAGGGCGCGGGCAGGATGGTGAGATCGAGGACGAAGATACCGAAACCTTCGTCACCATGAGCGCGATCCGCCGGATGTTCCGGGAGGTCGCGCCCCACGAGCTTGGACTGGTCCTGCTGGCACTGGCGGATTCCAGGGCCTGCAGGGGGCCGGCCGTCTCGCCGGAATATCAGCTTGAGGTGGAACTGATCCTCGATGACATGGTGTACCGGTATTTTGAATATAAGCGAAAGCAGCGGTACGAGCCACTGCTGACGGGTCAGGACCTCATCAGGGCTGGTTACGAACCCGGTCCGATATTCTCCGAGATACTCGAGGCCGTCAAAGACGCCCACATCTCCGACGAAATTCACACAAAAGAGCAGGCCCTCGATATCGCGCGCGAAATTGCCCGACGACACGATATTGAGCCGGAGCAAAAAGAGGAATGAGCGGTTCCCCTGAGAATAGTTCCACAGCGCATGAATACTGAGAAGGTTCGCAGGGCAATCAGCCGCATCATCGAAGCGTGCCACACCTCCACGCTTGTGACTGTCGATTCCAACGGCAGGCCGTGGGCGAGGCAGATGTCCGATCACAATATCTGGCCGCAAGACGGTGGTCCCGAAAATGTCCTGTGGCTGCAAACCTCTGCACGCACGCACAAGATCAAGCACCTCCAATCAAACCACAAAGCCGGCCTCTATTATTTCCGCCCCGACGAACGGGAGTACGTCTATGCCAGCGGCAGCTGCCGGGCTGTGAGCGATAGTGACCTGCGGGAGAAATACTTCCGCGAGACGCTCTTGGAATACTGGCCCGAGGGGCCGACGGCCCCTGACTACGTGCTGCTGCGATTTGATATCGAGACATTCGTGTACTACCCGGGGTCTGAGGCAGGGCACTTTCCGCTCTGGCTTCAGGTCAACCGATGGCACGGGGAATGAACCTGTATGGATATTCGATGTTTTGTACCCGGTGCGCTGTGCCTGCTGTTCATATTGTCCACGATCCTGGAGGGATCTGCGGCCGAATTTGAGCTCCGCCGGCCCTTTCATCCGCGGCTGAAAACCACGCCCGATGAACTGCAGACCACGCGTGCGGACGACGCAGAGGTTGAACGAGCCCGCAGCCTCGGAGAAGCAGAACTCGCGCGGGAAAAGACCGGCAGCTATGAAGACTACTGGATCCCCCTGCCCGAAGCACCGTTCCCGGAATCCCACGCCGGGGACACGTGGCCCTACTGGACGGGTCTGACGGGACATGTGCGCAGGTATCTGGAGCGGTTGACCTACGCGTATGCAGTCACGGGCGAGCAGCGGTTTTATGACGCCTGCTACACCGCGCTGATGTCGGTGTGCGACTGGCCGCAGTGGACGGATCCGGATTACAGCAATGGCGAGTTCCCCTGCCTGGACACGCACTCACTGATTCGGGGCGTGACCACCGCCTACGATTTTTTGTACAACGATCTGTCGGAGGCCGACCGGCAGCGCGTGGCCGAAGCGATTGTCAACAAGGGCTGTGAGCGCGTCTATCCGTACGCCAATCAGGAGGGCATCTGGGTCTCGCAGCCCAACTCGTGGCCCAACGGCTATGCGGTGGTCCATACCGGCATGGGCGTCGGAGCCCTGGCGGTCATGGGCGATGTCGAGGGTGTCGAGAAGTATCTGGGCACCGCGATTGAAAAGATGAACGATTATTTCGACCAGCAGGGCGGCGAGGACGGCGGCCTCATTGAAGGCTTCGGGTACGGCAGCGTCGCGGTTGACAACTTTATGTACCTCATCGAGACAGCCAATGCGGTGACCGGAGTGGACCTGCTGACTCATCCGTACCTGGAGCAGGCGATTCATTTCCCCGCGTACTTCGTGCTGCCCGGCGGCGGTTCGGTGGCCAACTTCGGCGACAACGGCGGGCCGACCGGCTGCTCTCCCACGCTCACAAATCTCGCCCGGGCGCTGGTGCAGGTCCGCGGTAATACGCTTGCGGCGTGGTACCTGGTGCAGGCCGGTGACGCCGATGGCGAGACCGAGAAGCTGGCAAAGGTGCCTGACGCCCTGCCGCTTGCCCGGAGATTCCGCAGCATTCGCTGGGCGGCCCTGCGAAGCGGCTGGGGCCCTCATGACGCCCTTCTGGCCTTCAAATCCGGCTTCGTGAAGAACCATAACCACCTGGACCAGAACCACTTCATCCTCGGATGGAGCACACAGTGGGTGATCAACGACCCGGGCTACCAGATTTACAACCGCCCGTATCCGGACGAGCGTAACATGACCATGGAGGAAATCAAAAACCGCCACCAGTACACCTTCGGCACCGAGGGGCATAACTCCATTCTCGTGGACGGTACCGGGCAGTTGAAGAATCCGGGCGAGGTCGGTGCGCTTTATTCCACGCCTGCAATGGGCTACACCACCGGTGATGCGACGGCCTGTTACGATGACCGTTTGAGCCGCTTTGTCCGGCACGTCATCTCCGTCCCGGACGAGTATTACCTGATTTTTGACGATGTGGCCGCCCGAGACACCGCGCGCTCAATTGACATCCTGCTCCATACCCCGCCTGACGGGGCATTCTTCGTGGACGGCACCGAGCTTGCAGAGGACACTGCCGTGCCGGCGACAGGCTTTGATATCCGCCGCGACCGCGCACAGGTCCACGTTGATGTGCTTGGGCCCCAGGCGCTGCAGATGACGCACAGAATATGGCCTGATTCAGCACAGTACGGCCATTATGTCTCCCTGACGACGGGAGATAAGCACGAGGAATTCACCAACTGCCTGGCGCTGCAGGCCGGGCCGCCCGGACGCGAACTGCAGCCGTTGACTGGACAGGTGGAGGCCACTGATGAGGGGTACAGCATCGAGCTCAATGCCCCCGGAGGCCAGGATGTTTTTCTTGTGGGCCCCGGCGATCACGGCCCCGTACGATCAGACGGCGAGATGGCGATGGCCTCGGTGGAAAATCTCACACGATATGCGCTGTGCCAGGGCACGAGCCTCACCTGCGGCGACCGGCCGCTGGTAACCGCAACAGATTCTGTCACGGTTGGCGCGAGGCTGCGTGGCGGGCTTTTCCGGGCCGTCATCGAGGCGTCACAGGAGGCGTCAGTCACCATCCAGGCGCCCGAGGATCTGACACTCATCCGGGTGATCGGCCTCGACCAGCCGGTGGATGTCAGCTATAACGACGAAGACGGTTTAATGACCATCTCGGTGCCGCCGGGCCGCTACACCCTGCAGGCCAGGAAGCTGTAGCCTCCGGCGCCGCTGAGGTGAAGCGGCGGAAGTTCAATCCGTTGACGCAGGGGCCGACGTCGCCTATAATCGGGTATGACTGGTGGCTGATTGGAACACGTATGCCTCCGGGCACTTGCGCTGAATAGACTGAGGAGGATGACACATGGCCCAGGACAAAGTTCGCTGTGGCATCATCGGGACCGGCGTGTGGGGTGAAACACACCTCATGGCCTATACGTACGATCCCGGCGTTGATCTGGTGTGTATCTGCGACAAGGACGAGGAATTGCTGCAGAAACGCCAGGAAGAGTATGGTGTCGCCAATGCTGTGACCGATTATATGGAGCTTCTGGAGCGAGATGACATTGACGCGGTTTCGGTGGTGACGCCCGACTTTTTGCACAAAGACATCGTGCTGGCCGCTGCGGATGCAGGCAAAGACGTGCTGGTCGAAAAACCGATGGCCACCACCGTGGCGGAATGCGAAGCGATGATAAAGGCCGCCGACAAAGCCGGTATCATGCTGATGGTTGATTTTCACAACCGCTTCAACCCCGCATTCACCCAGGTCAAGCAGAAGCTCGACGCCGGTGTTCTGGGCGAGCCCCAGATGATCACTCTGCGCCTGAATGACACAATATTCGTGCCCACGCAGATGCTGAGCTGGGGCGGCGAATCAACTGTCGCATGGTTCCTTGCCTCTCACGCCGCTGATCTCGCACGCTGGTTCTTCCAGTCTGAGGTCAGGCGTGTGTATTCAGTGTCGCGCTCGAGGCTGCTGAAAAAGCAGGGTCTGGACACACCTGACTTTTTCCATTCAATCCTCGAATACGAAAACGGCGCCGTGGCACATATCGAAAACTGCTGGATCATGTCCGAGGAGATGCCGACGGTGGCGGACTTCCGCGGCGAGATGGTCTGCTCCGCCGGAACGTGTCTGTGGAATGTCCTGGCCAACCGCATGGTTGAAGTGTACGAAGACGAGGGCGGCGTGGATCTTCCCCCGACCGTCAGCCGCCTGGACATCCACGGCGAGAAGCGCGGCTTTGCCATTGACAGCATCCGGCATTTCGCAAAGGTTGTCCGCGAGGGTATTGAGCCCGTCATGACGGCCGAAGACGGCCTGCGCAACACCGAAGCGGTTGTGGCGATCCACGAATCTGCCGAAGCCGGGGAGCCGGTGGACCTGAGCTGACGCCACATACGGCAGCACACGAAGGTTCAGACCGGTTTGCGTCGTGTGGCAGGCCGGTCTTTTTTGTTGTAATATATGGGCGATGTGTCTTTCTTCATAAGGAAATCTTCTGCAGATTTTGCAGAGTTTGTGCGAGGGTGCAGACGATGAAGCGATATATCTGGCTGGCGGCCCTGACGCTGGGACTCGCCGGCATCATTGTGGGTCTCTCCCAGGGGCGCTGGGCGGTTGTGTACGGCTGGGGCCAGTCGCTGTGCGCATCGTGCGTGGGGCTGGGCGGATAGTATGGCTCCAGAGCGCGAGAAGCTGAAGGGGCCGCTCTGGCTGTACTGGCGTCACTGGGTGCAGCTTGCGGCCCTTGTGGTGATGAACTCGTATTTCTTTTCGTGGGCCAAGGGCTTTTGTGTGCCTGCTCTGAATTGCTGGTCCTGCCCGGGCGCGATTTTCGGATGCCCCATCGGCGCCCTGCAATATTCCGCCGCCGGTGTTCCGGCCAGCCTGAGAGGAGGAATGCCGTGGTATGCGGTGGTCCCGATTTACACCCTCGGTATCCTCGTGGTTTTCGCGGCAGTCTTCGGCCGGATGATGTGTGGGTGGATTTGCCCGTTCGGCTGGCTGCAGGACAGGCTTTCGGCCATCGGATTGAGCAGGAAGCTGCACATACCGCGTTTTCTGGGCTATTTCCGCTACGCCGTCCTCGTCGTGCTGGTCTTTATTGTCCCCTACTACACGGGAGTGGCGTGGTTTTCCAATCTCTGTCCGCAGGGAGCACTGCAGGGTGGCCTTCTGGTCCCACTGGTGGACGAAAGCATCCGCAGCGCGATTGGAACATGGTGGTTTGTCAAGCAGGGCATTCTCGTGGTCTTTCTGGTGCTAATGTTGCTTTTCAAGCGGCCCTTCTGTGCCGCCGTTTGCCCCCTGGGCGCGATATTCTCGCTGTTTCACCGCTACAGCCTCTGGCGGATTGATTATGATGAAGACAGATGTGTTGACTGCATGTGGTGTGTGGAGGCGTGTCCGGCCGATATTGATCCACGCCGCGAGGTTAACAGCCACGCGTGCATCGGCTGCCTGGAGTGCCAGAAATGCCCGTACGGGGCCATACAATCGCGCCCGATGTGGGCTCCCGAAGCCGGTTCAGAACCCGTGGGAGATGAACAATGAGCGATAACGGAACGGTTGACGCCGGGTTCACACGGGACGAGATCGAGGCATTGACGGTAAAGGTGCTGCGTCCTGCGTGGCGCATGCGGCCGGATGTGCGCGTCATACGTGCCCCCCGGGGCCTGGTCGTCGTCAAGGACTACTACCGCGATGCAAATGCATTCAAACGCGGGCTGGGGCAGTATCTCATCAACCGCGAATACCAGGCCTACAGGCGCCTGGATAATATTCACGGTGTCCCCCAATGCTACAAATGCCTGGACAACTGGACACTGGTGACAGAGTTTGTGGATGCGCCACCGGCCGCCGCGGTGAACCCGGAACGCCTCGATGAGCACTTCTTTGGCCGCCTGAAACATCTCGTCGGGCAACTGCACGGCCGCGGCCTGGCTCATGCCGACCTCCACAACCTCGGCAATATTCTGATTGATAAGACCGACCATCCGGTGATTGTTGACTATACATCCGCCATCCTGACTGGCTCGAATCCGCTGGCGGCCGTGGCCCTCCCGCATCTGTATGATGATGACATCAGGGGGATATACAAACTGAAGGCCAATTGCCGCCGGGATATGCTCACCGAAGAGGAAAAAGCCTTTTTGCACCACCGTACCCTGGCCGAAAACGTTTTCCGGTCCCTCCGGGACCTGGTGCGGAGCCCGACGAAGAAGCTCGCCTCCATGGAACAATAGCCATTCCAAACACGTCACAGAAACAGCATCTCACAGGGTGACCGACGTCCTGCAGTGCGAGGATCATCACAGCGCCCCATGAACAACAAAACCCCACAGAACATGGACCAGGACCTCCGCCGGCGCGAGTTTGAGCGGCTGCTGAAGAAGCACGAGCGCCAGATATTCGGTGGAGCCATGCGACTGACAGGGTCGCAACCTGAGGCCGAGGACCTCATGCAGGAGGCCGTTGTCAACGCCTACCTGGGCTTTCACAAATTTGAGCTGGGAACTAATTTCCGCGCGTGGATGTTTCGGATATTGAGAAACACCCATATTAACCGCTACCGCAAGGACCAGCGGACTGTGGACACGATCGGCTGGGAGGACCTGAGCAAAGATGGGAGCGATTATGCGGGCGAACTGGAAGAATCCTACCGGCCCGGTCCCGACGATCAGGTTCTCAGCCGCATCCCGGAAGAAGACATCATCCCGGCACTGGACGAGCTCTCAGAGGAATTTCGAGCTGCAGTGATTCTTTCGGACATCCACCAGTATTCGTACGAGGAAATCGCCGAGAAGCTCGATATTCCACTGGGAACGGTCCGATCGCGCATTTTCCGCGGAAGAAAGCAGTTGCGAGAGGCACTCGAGGACGTCGCGCGAAAGCGACGATGGCTATGAACGAAGTGGACTGCCCCATCTCTCAGGACGAATTTGGCGAGTTTATCGAGGGCGCAATGCCGCTTGACGACGCCCGTGAGATCGCCAATCATGTCCTGTCGTGCGATGTATGTGCGCGCATTCTCGGGCGCGTCACCGCCGTTGAGACTGTCATCGGTCTTCCCGATCTGTCGGATTCATACCCCGAACTCTCTGCGGATTTCTGGCCCCGCCTGCGGGAGCGTCTCGACGAAGTTGACCGCCTGGTGGAGGCCACAAGCGTCGAACAATCCCGCTCCCGGCGGTCCCTTCCGGCGCTTGTCATCGCCGGAGTTGCCCTCATTGTCATCGCGGTGGCCGTCCAGCACTTCGTCGTCGGTTCGGTCTCCCCCATGGCACCCGATGAGCTCGTGACCATGCACGCCCGTGCGATGGCCTCAATGCCCTCCAATACCGCCCCGGTCGGCAGATCAACAACGACGGTGGGCATGCAGGATTCGGAGATGTTCCACGGCCCACAGATGATCGAACTGCAGGGCTCACCTGCTCTGTACTGGAATTACCGGATCAGCGGACAGCCGGTCTCCGTAATATTTACCACCAGCAACTCCATCGCCCTTGACGAGATGGGGGAAATTCGTGTCAACGGCCGCCGTTACCATCTCCTTCAGAGCGAGTGGGGCAGCATCCTGGTGGACGATTCCGAGGACCTGTGGCGCGTTGTCGTCGGCCGCGCCTCGCCACTCGATATGACCATCCTGCTGCAGAATATCCCCCGGTATTCAGCCTTCGAAGAGATACCGTAGGTGACAGATCTTCTCTCCATTATTGCAATCCATCACCGAGCAGCCCCGGCGTACAGTGCTGCTTCCTCAGGTGTCGTTCACCTTTGCCCCGCCTCCGATAGTATCACGGAAACATTTTGGATTTCAGGCAGATTCGACTCGGAATGCAAGCTGGGGTATGCACGACAATTCCCCACCTGAGCCTTACAAACCGCGCACGCATCAGGCCGAGCCACGGTGAGTTTCTCATTGCTAAAAAACAGTATTCCGCCAAAATCCCAATGTGCGAAAAATGAAGTGACACGGGCATAAAAACTTCACCCGGGCTCGAGTGAGCCTTTGCAGTCTGCTGAACAACGGCCAAACATCTGCCGCGGGCCGACCCTGGAGTTTGCTGAAAAACCACCAAACATCTCCGTGGCTCGAAGAGCCTTTGGAGTTTCATCAGCCACCATCAAACATCCCCGTGGCTCGGCCTGCGATTTGAGCTGTTTTTCGTTGCAAATCGCAGGTGGCGATGCTGTTTGTCGCCAGCTTCCAGCCCGAGTCACTCCCATCTTTTTCAGCGAAAGACTTCTTACGGCTCACCACTGCACCCCGAATCAACGCCCTCACAAAGGAAGAACTGCCCCCGAGCGAGAAACTGTTTGCATATATCATCATCTGTGGAGATGACGCCTGTGGACAAACGCTCGGTTCCGCTCGGTTCAGTGATTTCCTACGCGCTATCGGCTCTGGCGGTCATCGGTGCATTGTGGTGTGCAGCCTATCACCCCCAGCG
>JBKHJK010000542.1:0-2882 GCA_046538215.1 Armatimonadota bacterium | reverse complement strand
GGGTCCGGCTGCCGATAGAGCTCTCGTACGCGCTCCCATTCAGGTGTGGAGGGCGAGCGTTGCGAACTTGAAGTACCCATCAGTCCTCCGCGTTTCTCTGAAGCTGTGAAGCCTCGAAGTATTTCTTCGCCAAATGTGCCGGACCTCTAAATGGGATGGCCTCAAACGGTCTGAGATTTCTCAGGCACGTGGTGTGTTCCTGGCTGCCGGTGTCTTCGCATCCGTATCGGTTTTTTCACGCACGGTCAACGAGCACCGGGCCTCATCACAGTGGGAGAGATCGCATTCGTATTCGTATCCCAGGGGTTCGAGAACACGCCGATAGAGCACATCGCAGTGTTCGCAGTAATTCTCGTATGGTTCGACGAGGTCGGTTTCCAGAAGCCGCCCCTTTGAGGGGCAGTGGTGCATCTCGATGCGGAATACCCCGGCCTCGTCATCTATCGTCATGGTGAAATCGGCGGCTTCTTCGTTCAGAGTATGGTTCCAGTACTTCCAGCATCCCCGCAGGCCCTGCTCCTGCACCAGCTCGCGGAGGTTCCACAGAAACTCATCCGAGATATGCTCCCAGTATTCCACAACGGCCTCTTTACCGCCGCGCTTTTGCAGATACCGAAAAAGCTCGCTGTAGGCCAGGATAAACTGCTTGCAGGGGATCACGTCACATCACCGTAAAAACGCATCCTGGTTTCACCCGTTCGCTCGTCATATTCCAGAAGCTCAAAGCTGTAGCGAGTATCTTCGGTCAGCCGCGAATAGATGGTGCGGGTCGTCTCGACCCACATGTCGGCCACCTCGTAGCCGTTTTCTCTCATGTGCGTCACCGCCGGGCACTGCCTGACATGCACCCGCAGTTCATCATCGGCCAATTGCATCTCCACCTCGCCGCCCTCGTCCTCATAAAGCTGCTGCAGGTAGTCCCTGACAGCCACCAGTCCGCGCTGCCTGAGCTCCTCCTTCAACGGCGCATAGAGTGTATCGGCAATCTGCTTCAGCCACTCGATAACGGCCTCCGGGCCGCAGGTGTCCTGCAGGTACTGCAGGCCGGTGCTGAGCGCGCCGTGAAAATCCTGGTGCAGATACTCGTTGTCGGCGGCGGTGCGCTGCATCACCTCACGGGGCATATTAAACGTCCTTCCATGGCGTCAGAATATCGGCGTCCTCCTGCACGGCTTTTTTGATCGCCTCCACACATTCATCGGTGAGGGGGTAGTTGAGATAGCTTTTCCAGGTGCTGAAGATACCCATTTGCACCAGCAGCCTTTTCTGCCCCGAAAGCCAGCAGGGAGCGTCTTTGCCGCCATACACATCCCACATCAGCCGGTTCATGCGCTCCTGGAGCGCATTGGCCTGCTGCATGTTGCCGTCATGCACCGCCTCGATGATCTGCCGCGCGATGTAGCCGTTGAAGATGCCGCCGCCCAGAAGCAGCCCGTCGTAGCCGGCCTCGATATACTCCGCACAGACGAACTCATCACCATCGAGCAGGAGCAGACCGGGGCGCTCCTGCCGGGCCTGCAGCGCGATATCCCGCCGCTCCGGGTCGCGGGAGCTGTCTTTGACCATCGTGAGATTATCAAGCGCCAGTATCCGGGGCAGCACTTCCTGCGGGACGTACACGCTGGAATGCCTGCCGCGATCGTAAAACCCGACCGGCAGGGGGCTGTTTTCTATCGCCCCGGCGTAAAAATCAACGATGCGCTCCGGGGTGTCATTCATGAAGAAATACGGCGGGGCGATGACCGCGATGTCGGCGCCGTCCTCGGCAACCCGTTCGATATTATCCAGAACGCGTGCAGCGGAATTGTCGGTCACCTGCACCGCGATTTTGAGCTCACCGGCGGCAGTGGAGACGACCGACCGCACGAACTCGCGTCGCTGCTCATCGGTCATCCACGCTCCTTCGCCGCACGTGCCCAGCAAAAACAACCCGTCAATGCCGAGTTTGATGTGGTGCTCAACAAGACGCTCAACGGAGATGCGGTCAATCTGCATATCGTCGGTAAATGGTGTCGGTGTGGCCGACCAGACGTATCCTGTATGTTCGATTGTCATCATTCCCCTGTGTGTGGATGTGGTTTGGTCCCACGCAAATAGGTCGAGCCGTCCGGGTGGTATATTCCACAGACTTCCCGAATAATCCTATGAACCGGCCGGTTTGTTCTGCAGGCCATCGAGTAACTGTCGCAGATCCAGGATGTCGTCCAGGCGGAAATCGGCGTCCGGGTGATGGGCCCGGAGCAAAAATGTTGTCATACCGAGGTCTCTGGCGGGTGGGAGGTTGGCCGGATTGTCTTCCACCAGGCCGCATTCCGCACCCGGTCGGCCCACCGCCTCGACCACCTTTTCATACGCGCCAGGGTCGGGTTTAGGCCGCCACCCGGCAAACTCGATGTCAAAAATCCGCTCGAAATGCTCTGTCACTCCCAGGACATCGAGCGCACGGCGGGCGTAGTCGTGCGTGGCGTTGGTGAATACAAAAAGCTCCGCCTGCAGATCAGCAAGCATCTGCTGGAGCCGGGGTGCGGGGGAGAGGTATCGTTGTGGATCAACCTGTTCGACGCTGGCGGCGTAAAATTCTGCCTGCGGGATATCCAGTTCGATCTCGCATCCGGCGGCGGTGGTGCCGTACTTTTTGTAGTAATGCACGCGCAGGTCGTCCGCGTCTTCGTGGCTCAGGCCCAGCCGGTCGGCTAAAAAGTCGGTGATACGCCTGTCACCCGCTGCAAGCATTCCACACGCTGGGCGGTAGAGAGTCTCGTCGAGATCAAAGAGCAATGCGTTAAGCATCGGGGTGTCAGTTCGCAGAGACGGCCGGAGGACTGATGATTCCTCCGGCCGCCGGGCATTTCGCTTTTATTCTCTACTTGCAGGATTGATAC